>DASUNK010000741.1:0-10528 GCA_036277195.1 Longimicrobiaceae bacterium
GACTACTACGACCGGGATACCAACTTCACCCCGTTCTCGCTGGCGACGGAGTAGCGGCGGCCCGGGAGCGGGCGCGACGGATCGCGCCCCTACTCCTCGTCCTCGTCGTCGTCGCCGAAGTCCAGGCCGCCCGCCTCCTCCTCGATCTGCTCCGTCAGCGAGGTGCCCCACGCCTGCTCCAGCAGCCGCTTCACCCGCGGGAAGCGGTGCATGATCTCCGCCATCTCGGGGTTGACGAACAGCTCCGTCACGTCGTTGCGCCCGTATTCGGTGGCGTCCTCGTCGTCCAGGAACGCCTTCAGCTCCTCGACCAGGTCGCGCAGGTCGCTCAGCAGCTCCTGGGGGAAGTGCCCCTCGTCCAGCGCCACCGCGCTCTCGATCCAGTCGTGCACCTGCGACACCAGCGCGTCGAAGCGCGCAGCCACTCTCGCGTCGCTCATCCTCCCCCGATTCTCCCTGGGCGTTCATTCCACCACTCGACACTGGGCCACACCGTAAGGCCCCTTCCCGGTCCGGTCAAGATGATGGAGCAGAAGCCGCCCGGTGTCCGGTTATGGGACGGCGGATTCCCACAAGCGGGCAAGGAGCGGGGGAAGACGATCGGGCGTCGTATCGTAAGTGATTGGTAGCAGGGGATTTATGAGATGGGGGCGATGGGGCACGGTCCTTCCTTTAGCAGGGGCGCCGGAGCCGTTTCGCGCACCTGAATCTTCGGGGCCGCGCCCGCCGTACGGGCGGCGTCGGACCCCTCCCTGAAATAAGCAGCGTTCCCGGATCCCCGTCAGGAGACGTTTCCCGTGGTGGACATCGCCCGCAAGCCCGAGAAGAAGCGCCGCCGCTGGGTTCTCGGCGGAGCCGCCCTCGCGGCCATCGTGCTCATCACCGCCGCCCTCGCCCAGCTGGAGCCCGCCGCCCCCTCGGTGGACGGCGCCACCGTCTGGCGCGACACCGTGCTGCGCGGCGACATGGTGCGCCAGGTGCGCGGCCCCGGCACCCTGGTCCCCGAGGACATCCGCTGGATCTCGGCCGTCACCCAGGGGCGCGTGGAGCGCAAGCTGGTGCAGCCCGGCACCCAGGTGACCGCGGGCACCATCCTGGTGGAGCTCAGCAACCCGGATGTGGAGCGGCAGCTGCTGGAGGCGCAGCGCCAGCTCACCGCCGCCCTCTCGACGCTCGCCACCCTCAAGACCAACCTGCAGAACACGCAGCTGACGCAGCAGGCCACCGTGGCCACCGTGCGCAACCAGCTGCGCGAGGCGGAGCGGGTGCTCCGCGCCACCGAGGGGCTGGCGCAGCAGGACATGACCTCGCGCCAGGAGCTGGACCGCGCCCGCGGGAACGTGGAGGAGCTGCGCACCCGCGTGAGCGTGGAGGAGCAGCGGCTGCGCTTCATGACCGAGTCGCAGCGCTCGCAGATCGCCGCGCAGGAGAGCGAGGTGGGGATGCTGCGCACCCTGGCGGCCTTCCAGCAGCGGCAGATCGAGTCCATGCGCGTGCGCGCCGGGAGCGACGGCGTGCTGCAGGAGATGGTGCTGGAGCCGGGGCAGTGGGTGAACTCGGGCGCCACCCTGGCCAAGGTGGTGCAGCCCGGCCGCCTCAAGGCCGTGCTCCGCATCCCCGAGACGCAGGCCAAGGACATCACCGTGGGGCAGCCCGCCTCCATCGACACCCGCAACGGGATCATCCCCGGGCGCGTGGTGCGGGTGGACCCGGCGGCCCAGAACGGCACCGTGGGCGTGGACGTGGCGCTGGAGGGCGCCCTGCCGCGCGGCGCCCGCCCCGACCTGAGCGTGGACGGCACCATCGACATCGAGCGCCTGCGCAACGTGCTCTACGTGGGCCGCCCCGCCTACGGCCAGGCCGAGAGCGTGGTGGGGCTCTTCCGCATCGCCCCCAACGGGCGCGAGGCCCAGCGCGTGAACGTGCGCCTGGGACGCAGCTCGGCCAGCACCATCGAGATCCAGAACGGCCTGAACGCGGGCGACGTGGTGATCCTGTCCGACATGTCGCAGTTCGAGAACGCCGACCGGGTGCGCATCCAGTAGCGCCCGGTCCGAACCCCCCATCCCCCGCAGACCGACGACCCCCGAGGACGCCCCATGGAGACTGGCAACGGCAACGGCGCCGCCGGCGACGGCAAGCAGCCCCTCATCCGCCTGGACGGGGTGAGCAAGGTGTTCTACACGGAAGAGGTGGAGACGCACGCCCTGGCCAGCGTGCACCTGGAGGTGCAGCCGGGCGAGTACCTGGCCATCGCCGGCCCCTCGGGGTGCGGCAAGACCACGCTCCTCTCCATCCTGGGGCTGCTGGACTCGCCCACCGACGGCACCTACTCGCTCAACGGCAAGCCGGTCTCGGGCCTCTCGGCCGGCGACCGGGCGCGCATCCGCAACCGCGAGATCGGCTTCATCTTCCAGGCGTTCAACCTGATCGGCGACCTGACCGTGAAGGAGAACGTCGAGCTTCCCCTCACCTACCGCGGGATGAGCGGCGCCGAGCGGCAGAAGCGGGTGCAGGAGGCGCTGGAGCGGGTGGGGATGAGCCACCGCATGAACCACTACCCCTCGCAGCTCTCCGGCGGCCAGCAGCAGCGGGTGGCGGTGGCGCGCGCCATCGCCGGGAGCCCGCTCATCCTCCAGGCCGACGAGCCCACGGGGAACCTGGACTCGGTGAACGGCGAGCAGGTGATGGGGCTGCTCCAGGAGCTGCACCGCGAGGGCGCCACCATCTGCATGGTGACGCACGACCCGCGCTACGCGGAGCACGCGCAGCGCACGGTGCACCTCTTCGACGGCCAGGTGGTGCGCGACGAGCGCAGCGCCGTGGCCGCCGAGCTGGAGCGCCACGGCTTCGACGTCACCCACTGAAGCGCCGGCGGGCGCGGCACCGAAAGGCGCACGATGGACACGCTCTTCCAGGACCTCCGCTACACCGTGCGCACGCTGGCCCGCGCGCCGGGGTTCGCCCTGGTGGCGGTGCTCACGCTGGCGCTGGGGATCGGCGCCAACACCACCGTCTTCTCCCTGGTCAACGCCATCCTGCTGCGCCCGCCCGCGCACGTGGAGGCGCCGGAGCGGCTGGTGTCGGTCTACACCAGCGACTTCAGCGGCCCGGCGTTCGGCGCCTCGTCGTACCCGGACGTGGTCGAGTTCGGGCGCCAGGCGAACGTGTTCGAGGGGGTGGCCGCCTTCACCGTCCGTCCCGCCGGCGTGGGCGCGGTGGAGGACCCGGAGCCGGCGCTGGCCCAAGCCGTCACCGGGGAGTTCTTCGGGGTGATGGGGGTGCGGCCGCTGCGCGGGCGCTTCTTCGCCCCCGAGGAGGCGCGGGTGCCGGGCGGCGCCCAGGTGGCGGTGATCAGCGAGCGGCTCTGGGAGCGGCGCTTCGGCCGCGCCCCGGACGCCCTCGGCAAGCCGCTGCTGGTGAGCGGCCGGCCCTTCACCGTGGTGGGGGTGATGCCCGCCGGGTTCGACGGCGGCTTCCGCGGCCTGGCGCTCGACGTGTGGGTGCCCCTCACCGCCTCGCCGGAGCTGGGCGAGACCGAGGTGGAGCAGCGCGGCCACCGCGGCCTCTTCGTGGTGGGCCGCCTGCGCGACGGCGTCACGCTCGACGCGGCGCGGGAGCGGATGGCGGTGGTGGCCCGCCGGCTGGCGGCCGAAGACCCCGACATGTGGAACGACCTGAGCGGCGCGGCGCGCCGCATCACCCTCCTCCCCGAGCGCGAGTCGCGCGTGCCCCCGCAGATCCGCGGGCCGGTGCTGGGCTTCGCCGGGCTGCTGACGGCGGTGGTGGGGATTGTCCTGCTGATCTGCTGCGCCAACCTGGCGGGGCTGATGCTGGCGCGCGCCTCCGCGCGCCGGCGCGAGGTGGGGATCCGCCTGTCGCTGGGCGCCTCGCGCCGCCGCATCGTGCGGCAGATGCTCACCGAGAGCACCCTGCTGGCGCTCCTGGGCGGCGCGGCGGGGGTGCTCCTCTCCATCTGGGCGGCGGAGCTGATGGTGGGGGCGAGGCTGCCGATCCCCGTGCAGGTGGCGCTCGACCTGCGCCCCGACCTCACGGTGCTGGCCTTCACCGCCGCCATCGCCGTGGTGACCGGCGTGGTCTTCGGGCTGGCGCCCGCGCTGCAGGCCAGCCGCCCGGACCTGGTGGGGGCGCTCAAGTCGGAGACGGCGGTGCTGCCGGGCGCGCGACGGCGCGTGTCGCTGCGCAGCGCGCTGGTGGTGAGCCAGGTGGCGATGTCGCTCCTGCTGCTGATCGGCGCGACGCTCTTCCTGCGCGCCCTGGGGAGCGCGGCGGCGATCGACACCGGCTTCCGCGCGGAGCACCTGCTGGTGGCGCCGCTGGAGCCCCGCCCGGGGACGGAGGAGGGCGACCCCGCCGCGTCGCTGGCCGCGGTACAGGAGGCGCGGCGCCGCGTGGCCGCGCTCCCGGGCGTGCGCGCGGCCACCTGGGGCTCCTCGGTGCCGCTGGCGGGCGCCAGCCGCCGCTGGATCTCGGTCGAGGGGTACCAGCCGCGCCAGGGCGAGGACATGGAGTTCCACTACAACATGGTGGGCCCGGACTACTTCGAGACGCTGGGGATCGGCCTGGCGCGCGGGCGCGGCCTCACCGAGGCGGACCGCGCGGGGGCGCCCGGGGTGGTGGTGGTGAGCGAGACCTTCGCCCGGCGCTTCTGGCCGGGCCAGGACGCGGTGGGGAAGCGCATCGGCACCGGCGACCGGCCGTACACGGTGGTGGGGGTGGCCCGTGACGCGCGCCACGTGTCGCTCACCGACGCGCCGCGGCCCTACGTCTACTACGCGGCGCTGCAGGAGCCGCAGGGGGTGAACCTGATGGTGCGCACCGACGGCGACCCGCGGCAGGCCGCGTCCGCCGTGGCGGCCGCCGTGCGCGAGGCGGCGCCGCAGTTCACGGTGCGCAACCCGCGGCCGATGGAGCAGGTGCTGGGGGCCGCCCTGCTGCCGCAGCGCATCGTGAGCCGGGCGCTGGGCGGGTTCGCCCTGCTGGCGCTGGCGCTGGCCTCGATGGGGCTCTACGGGGTGGTGGCGTACGCGGTGGCGCGGCGCACCCGCGAGATCGGGGTGCGCATCGCGCTGGGGGCGCGCACCCGCGACGTGCTCCGCCTGGTGGTGGGGCAGGGGGCGCGGCTGGCGGCGGCGGGGGTGGTGCTGGGGCTGGCGGGGGCGTGGGCGCTCACGCGGCTCCTCTCGGGGCTGCTGCTGGGCTTCAGCCCCACGGACCCGGTGACCTTCCTGGGCGCGCCGCTGCTGCTGGCGGGGGTGGCGCTGCTGGCCAGCTGGCTCCCCGCGCGCCGGGCGGCGCGGGTGGACCCGATGACCGCGCTCCGGGCGGAGTAATGGCGAGTGCGAAGTGCGAAGTGCGAAGTGCGAAGTGCAGTCTTGCTAGGCTCAGGACTCAGGACTTAGGACTTAGGACTTAGGACTTAGGACTTTCATGGATTCGCTCCTCCAGGACCTGCGCTACGCCTTCCGGGCGCTCCGCCGCTCCCCGGGCTTCGCGCTGGTGGCGGTGCTCACGCTGGCGCTGGGCATCGGGGTCAACACCGCCGTCTTCAGCGCGGCCAACGCCCTGGTGCTCCGCCCCGCGGACGCGCACCAGCCGGGGCGCATCGCCCGCATCCACCGCAACCGGCACTCGCCCCTCTCCTGGCGCGAGTTCCGGCACGTGCGCGACCACAACCGCGCCTTCTCGGCGGTGTGGGCGGAGCGCAGCGCCACCCTGGCCCTCAACACGCCGCAGGGGAACGAGAAGGTGAGCGCCGCGCTGGTGAGCGGCACCTACTTCACCACCCTGGGCGTCCCCGCCGCGCACGGGCGCGTCTTCACCCCGGCGGAGGACTCCATCGCCGGCGCCAGCCCGGTGGTGGTGCTCAGCCACCGCTACTGGCAGGCGCGCTTCGCCGCGGACCCCGGCGTGGTGGGGCGCACCCTCCGCCTCAACGGGCGGACGTACACGGTGGTGGGCGTGGCGCGCGCGGGCTTCCGCGGCGCCTTCCCCGGGTACGCGCCGCAGCTCTGGCTCCCCCTGTCCGAGACGCAGCCGCTCGCCGGCGTGCCGCTGGACGACTTCGGCGGGAGCGTGTACGTGGCGGGGCGCCTGCGGCCGGACGTGTCGCTCCGCCAGGCGGGGAGCGACGTGGGGGTGCTGGCCGCGCAGCTCACCGCGCTCGACCCCGCGCGCGAGCAGCCGCTGCGCCTGCGGGTGGACCACTCCCGCGGCATCAACGCCGAGCAGCGGGGGATGGTGGCCGGGCTGGCGGGGGCGCTCCTGCTGGTGACGCTGCTGGTGCTGGCCATCGCCTGCACCAACGTGGCCAACCTGCTGCTCGCCCGCGGCGCCGCGCGCCGGCGCGAGATCGGCATCCGCATGGCGCTGGGGGCGGGGCGCGGCCGGCTGGTGCGCCAGCTCCTCACCGAGAGCGTGCTGCTGGCGCTGGCCGGCGGCGTGCTGGCCGTGCTCGCCACCGCCTGGGCGGCGAGCCTCGCCGCCTCGCTCGTCCCCGCGGACTTCCCGGGCGCCGCGCGGCTGGAGCCGGACGGGCGGGTGCTCGCCTTCGCGCTGGGCGCCTCGCTCCTGGCCTCGGCGCTCTTCGGGGTGGCGCCCGCGCTGCGCGCCGCCTCGCCCCGCCTGGTGCCGGCGCTGCGCGACGAGGCCAGCGCGGTGCACCGCTCGCGGCTGCGCCGGGCGCTGGTGGGCGGGCAGGTGGCGCTCTGCATGGTGCTGCTGGCCGTGGCCGCCCTCTTCCTCCGCTCGCTGGCCAACGCCCGCGCGGTGGACCCCGGCTTCGACCCCGCGCCGATCCTCAACCTGGGCGTGGACCTGGGGCTGGGGCGCTACGACGAGCGGACGGGCCCGGAGTACTACCGCCGCCTGCTGGAGGCCGCCCGCGCGCTCCCCGGCGTGGAGGGCGCGTCGCTGCAGCACGTGGTGCCGCTCACCGGCACCAACATGGAGAGCAGCTTCCTGATGGAGGGCGACGGGCCCGGCGCCGAGCGGCGGCGCACCAACTTCAACGTGGTGGGCGCGGACTTCTTCCGGGTGACGGGCGTGCCGGTGCTGCGCGGGCGCGAGTTCGGCGCGGCGGACCGCCCCGGGACGCCCGAGCCCGCGGTGGTGAACGAGACCTTCGCCCGCCGCTGGTTCCCGGGCGGCGACGCGGTGGGGCGGCGCATCACCCTGGACCAGGCGGGCGGCCCCTACGCCACCATCGTGGGGGTGGTGCGCGACGCCAAGTACGTGTCGCTGGGCGAGGACCCGCGCCCGATGCTCTACCTCTCCTTCTCGCACAACTACCGCGACGCGATGACGCTGCACCTGCGCGCCCGCGGCGGCCCCGTGGCCCTGGCCGATCCGCTGCTGGCGGCCGCCCGCGCGCTGGACCCCGCGCTCCCCCTCCCGCGCCCGCGCACCATGCCGGAGGAGCTGCGCTTCGCCCTCCTCCCCTCGCGGGTGGCGGCGGCGGTGCTGGGCGGGTTCGGCGCGCTGGCGCTGCTGCTGGCGGCGGTGGGCATCTACGGCGTGGTCTCGTACGGCGTGGGGCAGCGGACGCGGGAGATCGGGATCCGCGCGGCGCTGGGCGCGGGGCGCGGCGCGGTGGTGCGGCTGGTGCTGGGCGAGAGCCTGCGCACCGTGGCCGTGGGCGGCGCGGTGGGGATCGCCCTGGCGCTGCTGGCGGGGGTGGTGGTGCGGGGGCTGCTCTACGGGGTGAGCCCCGCCGACCCGGCGGTGCTGCTGGGGACGCCGCTGCTGCTGGGCGCGGTGGCGCTGCTCGCCAGCTGGCTCCCCGCGCGGCGCGCCGCCCGGGTGGACCCGATGATCGCGCTCCGGGCGGAGTAGTTAAACCAACCGGGGCGCCCGCGCGTCCCAGGTAGGATTCAGTGGCGGAGCGGGCGGTCCGGGCATCCGCCGCCGGCGGCGCGAACCGTCCTCCCGCGCCCGTCCGGCAGTCCCGGCGGCTGTCCCGGCCCCCCGCTCCGCCGCCCGTTCGCACGACGTCTTCCCTATCCCTCGACAGGAGACTTTCTCCGATGACCGTTACGAGCCGCGGCGGCCGCGCCACCCTCGCCCTCTGCGCCGCCGCCCTGGGCGCCCTGGCCGCCTCCGCCGCGCCCGCCCAGCGGGCGCAGCAGTCCGAGAACGAGTTCAACTGGACGGGGCAGATCCCCGAGGGGGCCACGGTGCGCGTGTTCACCGTCTCGGGGCGGGTGAACGTCACCCCCTCCAGCGGGCGCGGCGCCCGCATCCACGGGGTGAAGCGGCGCAGCGAGGACGGGCGCGGCGACCTGCGCCACCTGGAGTTCGAGATGCGCCGCGACGGCAACGACATCATCGTCTGCGGGCTGTACGCCGGCTACTCGGAGTGCGAGGGCGACGGCATCGACACCGGCCGCAAGCCCAACCGCTACGGCAACAACGTGCGGGCGGACTTCACCGTGGAGCTGCCGCGCGGCGTGCACCTGCGGGTGGGCAGCGGCAACGGCGACTTGGAGGTGGCGGGCGCCACCGCCAACGTGTCGGCCGCCTCGGGGAACGGCGACGTGAGCGTGGGCGAGGGAGCGGGCCAGGTGCAGGCCTCCTCGGGGAACGGCCGGGTGCAGGTGGAGGAGGCGCGCGGCGAGGTGGAGGCGAGCACCGGCAACGGGCGGGTGTCGGTGGTCACGGGGACGGGGCCGGTGAACGCCTCCAGCGGCAACGGCAGCATCGACGTGCGGATGGGCCGCATCCGCGGCGACGAGGACATGGAGTTCAGCAGCGGGAACGGGAGCATCACCCTCACCCTGCCGCCGGACTTCTCGGGCGAGATCGACGCCACCACGGGGAACGGGGGGATCGACTCCGACTTCCCGGTGCAGGTGCAGGGACGCCTCAGCCGGCACCGGCTGCACGGCACCATCGGCCAGGGCGGCCGCCGCATCCGCCTCTCCACCGGCAATGGCAGCATCCACCTGCGCCGGACGTAGCACCCACGCACCCGGTGGAAGTCGAGGGCCCCGGCATCCGCCGGGGCCTTTCGCGTTGACAACCGCGCCCCCGCCGCCACACCCTTCCCGCGGCGATCAGTCCAATCCGCCTCGGCCTCGGCTGATCTCTCCGCCCCCCTCGCCCGATTCGAACCATGTCCGACGATGCTCCCCGCGTACCCACGCCCGTCATCGACTACCACCACCTGCGCCTGATGGCGGAATGGGCCTCGTCGCTGCGGGACCGCGAGGTGGGCTTCGCGGTCGCGGACGGCGCCCTCTGGCGGGTGGGCGCGGGCGCGCCCCCGCGCGGGCCGGAGCTGCGCGTGCCCGTCGCCACGCCCGGACGGTACGGGGCGGTGCGCGCGCTGACCCTGGCGGTGCAGGGGGTGGCGGAGCCGCTCGACCTGGCTCCCTACGGGGTGGACGCACTGGTGTGGAGCGAGGCCGCCGTGGAGAAGTTCCTGGTGCCCTACTACGCCTCCTGCGCCGGCTCGCGCGCGGGGCAGTTCCTGGCGGGGCTGTTCGACGCCTGGAACGGGGACCACGGTCCGGTGCGGCCGGTGGCGCTGGCGCACCTGGCGCATACCCGGGGCGACGCGCCGCTGACGCTGGCCGATACGCTGGGCGTGGTCTTCCTGGACGAGGAGGGGGACGTCCCCGCGACCCTGGAGCTGCTGACCCTCGGCACCTTCCTGGCCCACAATCCCGGGCGGTGGCAGCCCTCCGCCGAGCCGAACCGCGAGCTCGTCCCCCTGGGCGTGCGCGCGCTCCCGGACGACGCGGTGCTGCCGACGTACGCGGAGCTGCGCGGCATCGCGGAGTGGGCGGGGTCCATGCGCGGCCGCACCGCATACCTGGCCTACGATCCCGCGCCGCCCGGCCCGCGAACCCACCACGAGGGCCGCACCACGCGGACCCGGGGCCCCGGGCCCAGCCCCGCGCAGCGCATCGTCTTTCCGGTCCACACCCCGCTGGCGGTGCCGCAGCGGCCCAAGCCGACGTCCGTGCTCCTGGTGCCGGAGGACGGCGGCGCGCCGGTGGAGCTGTTCCGCGACCCGCACTGCGACGCCGTCTTCACGAGCACCGGGGCGATGGAGCAGTTCCTCTACCCGTACTACGCCTCGGTGCGGGGCAGCCTGGCCCTGGGCGAGCTGCGCCAGGTGTCCGTGGCGTGGGCGGGCGCGGCGCCGCAGGTGGGGAGTGCCCGCGAGGGCGCGGAGGCGCCGCTGGCGCTGGTGCACCTGCCGCACTCGGACTGGACGGCGGAGGAGGAAGAGGAGGCACCGCTGGCCGCCGGGTCGCCGCTGGACCAGGTGGGGGTGGTGCAGGGGAGCGCGGCCGGCGGGCGGCGCGTGGTCAGGGTGCGGGAGGCCGCGCCGGGGCCGGGGTGAGCAGGCCGCGCAGCACCGGCTCGCGGTCCACGTACTCGCGCACGGCCGGCAGGGCGGCGACGTACGCCTGCAGCGCGCGGCGCGCGCCCTCGCGGTCGCCCAGGAACACGCGCAGGTAGGCCTCGTCGAAGCCGAGGGCCGTCCGCGCGTCCGGAT
>DASUNK010000742.1:0-2508 GCA_036277195.1 Longimicrobiaceae bacterium
AAAGTGCGGAAGTGCGTGAGTACGCAAGTGCGCTGGACTCGCGCGAGGACGAACGCACTCCCGCACCCCCGCACTCCCGCACTGGGGTTCTGGAGTTCCTGGGGCGGCGCGACCACCAGGTGAAGGTGCGCGGCTACCGCATCGAGCCGGGCGAGATCGAGGCGCGGCTGGCCGAGCATCCCGGCGTGCGCGAGGCGGTGGTGCTGGCGCGCGAGGACACGCCGGGGGACAGGCGGCTGGTGGCGTACGTGGTGGGCGAGGAGACGGCCGGAGCGGAAGCGCTCCGGGCGCACCTGGGCGCGGCGCTCCCGGAGTACATGGTGCCGGCGGTGTACGTGCGGCTCGACGCGCTGCCGTTGACAGCGACGGGCAAGCTGGACCGCCGGGCGCTCCCCGCGCCCGAGGAGGAAAGCTACGCGCGGCACGGCTACGAGGCGCCGGTGGGGGAGACGGAGCAGGCGCTGGCCGAGATCTGGGCCGAGGTGCTGCGTGTGGAACGGGTGGGCCGCCACGACCACTTCTTCGAGTTGGGCGGCCACTCGCTCCTGGCCGTCCGCGTGATCTCGCGTGTGCGGCAGGTGCTGGGCGTGGAGGTGGGGATCGCCGACCTGTTCGAGAAGCCGGTGCTCTCCACGCTCGCCCAGCACGTCGTCCACGCGCTGCTCGCCCAGTTCGACCCCGAGGAGCTCGCGCGCCTGAGCGCCGGCCCGTTCACCGAGACCATCGTTTTCACCCCATGACGTTGACTCCGTCGGTTACCGACGCGGAAAGACTGCTGAAGCTCGCCCGGGCCGCCAAGCTCCAGCGCAGCTCGGTGACGGCGCCCATCGAGCCGGTGGATCGCGGCGGCCGACTGCCGCTCTCCTTCGCGCAGCAGCGCCTCTGGTTCCTGGAGCAGCTCGGCGGCCTGGGCGACACCTACCACGTCCCCACGCGGCTGCGGCTGGGAGGCGATCTGGACCGCGCGGCGCTGCGGCATGCGCTGGACGCGATGCTTGCGCGCCACGAGGCGCTGCGCACGACCTTCGTGGAGGTGGAGGGCGAGCCGGTGCAGCGGATCGTGGAGGAGAGCCGTTTCCACCTCCTGGAGCACGACCTGGGCGAGCACCCCGACGCCGCGGCGGAGCTGCGCCGGCTGGCGGCCGAGGAGGCGGGCGCGCCCTTCGACCTGGAGCACGGGCCGCTGATCCGCGGGCGCCTGGTCCGTCTGTCGACGGACGACCACTTCTTGCTGCTGACGATGCACCACATCGTCTCCGACGGCTGGAGCATGGAGGTGCTGACGCGTGAGCTGGGCACGCTCTACGACGCCTTCCGTCGCGGGGAGGCGAATCCCCTCCCCCCGCTCCCGGTGCAGTACGCCGACTACGCGATCTGGCAGCGGAAGTGGGTGGATGGCGAGGTGCTCCGGCAGCAGGCGGAGTACTGGAAGACGACGCTCTCCGGCGCGCCCGAGCTGCTGGAGCTCCCCACCGACCGTCCGCGCCCCGCGCGGCAGAGCCATGTCGGGGCCATGGCCAGGGTGGAGCTGGACGAGGCGCTGACCGCCGGGCTCAGGTCGCTCGGCCGGCGGCACGGTACCACCCTCTTCATGACCGTGCTCGCCGGGTGGGCCGTGGTGCTGGGCCGCCTTTCGGGCCAGCGCGACGTGGTCGTCGGCACGCCCAGCGCCAACCGTGGGCGCGCGGAGATCGAAGGGCTGATCGGCTTCTTCATCAACACCCTCGCGCTCCGCGTGGACCTCTCCGGCTCGCCCACCGTGGCGGAGCTGCTGGGGCAGGTACGGGCGCGGTCGCTGGGTGCGCAGCAGAACCAGGACATCCCCTTCGAGCAGGTGGTGGAGCTGGTGCAGCCGGTTCGCAGCCTGGCGCACACCCCGCTCTTCCAGGCGATGGTCACCTGGCAGAACGCCTCGGAGGACCGGCGGGGGCCCCCCGGCCACAGGCCGGTGGGCGTGGGCGCGGCGTCACCGACGACGGCGAAGTTCGACCTGTCGCTCTCGCTGGGGGAGGTGGGCGGGCGGATCGCGGGGAGCGTGACGTACGCCACGGCGCTGTTCGAGCACGCGACGGTGGAGCGCTGGCTGGGCTACCTGCGGCGGGTGCTGGAGCAGATGGTGGCCGACGATGCGCAGGCGGTGGACCGGCTCGAGCTGCTGGACGAGGCCGAGCGGAGCCTGGTGGTGGAGGCGTGGAACCGGACGGAGGCCGAGCTTCCGCGGACGTGCGTGCACGAGCGGTTCGAGGCGCAGGTGGCGCGCACGCCCGACGCCGTGGCCGTGGTCTTCGAGGACCACTCGCTGACGTACGCGGAGCTGAACGAGCGCGCCAACCGTCTGGCGCACCACCTCCGCGGGCGGGGCGTGGGCCCCGACGTGCGGGTGGCGGTCTGCATCGAGCGCAGCCCGGAGCTGATGGTCGCCTTCCTGGCCGTGCTGAAATCCGGGGGCGCGTACGTCCCGCTGGACCCGGGCGATCCCGAGGAGCGGCTGCGCCACATGCTGGACGA
>DASUNK010000743.1:0-2585 GCA_036277195.1 Longimicrobiaceae bacterium
CTCGACTCGATCGGCGCCCGCGTGATAGCCGACTTCGCCAGCAGCCGGCGCAGCGCCAGCCCGGAGCCCGAATACCTCGTCACCACCTTCAACGCCGAGAAGGAGCGCTGGGAGACCGTCGTGGTGCCGGAGCACTCCCCCTGCTCGGACGAGCACGCCGTGGTGCGGCGCGGTTCGCGAAGGCGGCGGCCGACGCCCCGGCCGAGGCGGTCCCCGCCGAGGTCTGAGCGCGCGCGGGAGGGCGGCTCCGCGGTCCGGGAGCCGCCCTCCCGTCATTTCTCCTCCTCCTTCTCCCTCTCCTTCTCCCCCTGCTCCACGATGGCGTCGAGCGCTTCCAGCGCCTCGGCGGCGGCCTCCATCCCCGCGCCGTAGAGGAAGACGGGGAGCCCCGCGTCGCGCAGGTGGCCGGCCACGTCGATGCGGTCTTCGAAGGCGCACACCAGCTCGTAGCGCTCGCGCAGGCGCGCGATCTCGTCGACCTTGAAGAGCCCGGCGGGGCGGAGGTCGCCGCGCGGACGCATGAGCAGCACGTCGTAGTCGGTGAGGCCGTTGGCCTCCAGCCAGCGCTCGGTCTTGTCGCGGGTGTACTCGGGGCGGCCGGTGAGGAAGACAATGCGCAGGCCGGCGGCCCGCAGCGCGCTCAGCACCTCCATGGAGGCGGCGATCGGCGGGTCCTGGTCGATGGCGTCGAAGTAGCTCGTCCAGTCGCGCGCGCGGCCCTGCTCCACCTCGACGAAGTGGGCGCGGGCCCGGTCGTCGGAGAGGGTGCCGTCCAGGTCCCACACCACGGCCTTCGGCTGGCGCCGCCTCCCGGACCGTCGCTGCGGCTTCTCGGGCATGGCTCCCTACTTCTTCGGCGGCCGCGTGGGACGGATCTCGATGCGCGAGGGGAGCGCCCGCGAGGGGAAGGCCAGCAGGTCCAGCACCACCTCGGCGATGTCCTCGGGCTGGAGCATCCAGTCGTTCGCGTCGCGCGGGCCGCCGGCGCGGAAGTGGGTGTTGACGCTCCCCGGCATGATGTAGTTGACGCGGATGCCGTCCTGCCGCACGTCGAGCATCAGCGCTTCGGAGAAGCCGACCAGCCCGAACTTGGAGGCGTTGTACGCGGCGCCCCCGGCGAAGGGGTTCTTCCCCGCCAGCGAGCCGACGTTGACGATCCACCCGCCGCCGCGCCGGCGCAGGTGCGGGATGGCCTCGTGGCAGCACTAGAAGACGCCGCTCAGGTTGGTCCCCATCAGCGCATCCCACTCCTCCGGCTCCATCTCGTCCACCGGCGCGAAGGTGCCGATGCCGGCGTTGTTCACCAGCACGTCCAGCCCACCCAGCTCCTCCGCGGCGCGCGCGATCAGGCGCTGCACGTCGGCGTAGCGCCGCACGTCGCAGGGCACGCCGATGGCGCGCTCGCCCAGCCGCCGCGCGGCCTCCTCCACCTCGGCGGCATTGCGCGCGGAGACGGCGACGCTGCCGCCCGCCTGCACGAACGCCTCGGCGATGGCGTAGCCGATCCCCTTGCTGCTCCCCGTCACCACGGCCGTCTTGCCGCGCAGGTCTGGCGTCATCGTCGTCTCCCGTGTGGTCAACGCTGGTCGTCGTCGGTCTCGCGCCACTCCAGCTCCCCGGGGGTGACCGGGCGCATCAGCAGGTCGAACGCCATCCAGATCGTCTTGGAAAAGGGATAGAAGAACACCGGCGCCAGCACCATCAGCGCCATCCCCGTATAGTGCAGCGTCCGCCAGGGAACGTCCGGCCAGAGGGCGATCACGACGCCCACCATCACCAGCGCCAGCACCCCCTCGGAGATCACCAGGTTGAACATCATGGCGCCGAGGAAGAAGTCGTGCTCGCCGCGCTCGGTGCGCAGCCCGCAGCGGGGGCAGCGCGGGCGCAGCCGGAACCAGCTCTCCAGCAGCGGCCCGCCACCGCAGTTGGGGCAGCGCAGGCGGATGGCCCGTCCCAGCCGCCGGGCGAGCGGCCCCCAGATGCCCCGGCCCTTCGCATCGCCCGTCATCTCCCCACCCTGCGCCGGTTCACTTGCAGCGCCATCCGCCGGAAAGTAGGTTGCACGCTCCCGGCCACCGGGTGAACACGCCCGCAACGCAGCAAGGATCGGACACGATGAAGTGGGCAATGATCGCCGCCGCCATGATCACCCTGCCGGCCATCGCGGCGGCCATCTACTTCCTGATGATCGGCAAGACCGCGTACGCCATCGCCGCGGGCGCGAGCGTGTTCGGCAACAGCCTGCCCTTCATCGTGGTGGGGCTGCTGCTGCGCCGGAACAAGGGGAATTTCGACATCGGCCACTGAGCCCTCAGCGGGCCACCCGCAGCTCCCGCTCCCCGAGCAGGAAGAGGCGCCCCCCCACGCCGAACGCGGCGTCGAGGGGCGCCTCGCGCGTCCGGGCCAGCTCTCGCCCGGTGCGCGCGTCGAGCACCCGCAGCCCGCCCCGGTCGCCGGGGGCGAAGACGGCCACCCGGTCTCCCCGCGGCGAGACGCGCAGCTCCACCCGGCCGCCGAGCCCCAGCGCGCCCAGGCCGACCTCCCACGCCGTCCGCAGTCCCTCGGGTCCGTGGCTGATCCCCAGC
>DASUNK010000744.1:0-4165 GCA_036277195.1 Longimicrobiaceae bacterium
GGCCACCTCGGGCACCGTCCACACCCGCGCGGCGATCTCCGCCTCGGCCGCCGCGCGCGCCTCCGGCGGCAGGGCGCGCAGGCGCCGGCGGGCCTCTCGCCGCAGCTCGTCCTTGGTCACGGCGCCGCCAGCGCCACGGCCACCTCGGCCCCCACCCGTGCGTTGGCCAGCAGCAGCGCCACGTTGGCCTCCAGCGAGCGGCCGCCGGTGCGCTCCGCCACGGCGCGCAGCAGGTACGGCGTCACCTCCTTCCCGGCCACGCCCTCGGCCGCGGCCCGCTCCAGCGCGCCGCGGATGGCGTCCTCCACCTCCGCCGGGGGGAGCGCGGCCTCCGCGGGCGGGGGGACGCAGAGCAGGAGGGCGCCGGGGATGCCGAGCGCCCGGTGCGCGCGCCAGAGCGCCGCCGCCTCGGCCGCCGAATCCACCCGCACGTCGACCCCCAGCCCGCTCTCGCGCGCGTAGAAGGCCGGGAGCGCGTCCGTGCGCCATCCGGCCACCAGCACCCCCGCCGTCTCCAGCGCCTCGCGGGTGGCGGCCAGGTCCAGCACGGACTTGGCGCCCGCGCACACCACGATCAGCGGCGTGCGCCCCAGCTCGGTGAGGTCGGCGGAGACGTCGTGGGCGTCGCCGCGGTGCACGCCGCCGATGCCGCCGGTGGCGAACACCTCCACCCCCGCGCGGTGCGCCAGCCACATCGTCGCGGCCACGGTGGTGGCCCCGTCGCGCCCGCGCGCCACGGGGACGGCCAGGTCGCGGGTGGAGAGCTTGCCCACCCCCTCGGCACAGGCCAGGCGCTCGACCTCGTCTCCCGAGAGCCCCACCGCCGGCACCCCCGCCACCACGCCGACCGTCGCGGGCACGGCCCCGGCGGCGCGCACCTCGGCCTCCAGCGCGCGCCCCACCTCCAGGTTGCGGGGGCGGGGGAGGCCGTGCGCCAGCACGGTGGACTCCAGCGCCACCACCGCGCGCCGGGCGGCGAGGGCGGCGGACACTTCGGGGGCGATGCGGATCACGGAAGTGCGAAAGTGCGAAAGTGCGAAAGTGCGAAAGTGCGAGAGTGCGAGAGTGCGAAAGTGCGAGAGTGCGAAAGTGCGGCCGCGCCACGGCGGAGGTATGTTACCACCGGCGGCCGCGGGCCGCACCCGGTCTCACCTCCGCATCTCCGATCCCCCGTGACCGACCTCACCCCGCCGCTGGGCGACATGCCGCCGGAGGAGTTCCGCCGCCACGCGCACGCGGCCGCGGACTGGATCGCCCGCTACCTGGCGCAGGTCGACCGATACCCGGTGCTGGCGCAGGTGCAGCCGGGCGACGTGGCCGCGCGGCTCCCCGCCTCGCCGCCGGCGCAGGGCGAGCCGATGGAGGAGATCCTGCGCGACCTCGACCAGGTGATCCTCCCCGGCATCACCCACTGGAACCATCCGGACTTCTTCGCCTACTTCGCCATCACCGGCTCCGGCCCCGGCATCGTGGGCGAGCTGCTCGCGGCGGGGCTGAACGTCAACGCCATGCTCTGGCGCACCGGCCCCGCGCCCACCGAGCTGGAGGAGCGCGCCCTCGACTGGCTGCGCCAGCTCCTGGGCCTCCCCGAGGGCTTCCGCGGCACCATCCAGGACACCGCCTCGACCTCCACCCTGGTGGCCGTGGCGGCCGCGCGCGAGGCGGCGGGGCTCGGCATCCGCGAGGAGGGGATGAGCGGGCGCGAGCTGCCGCGGCTGCGCCTCTACTGCTCCGAGGAGGCGCACTCGTCGGTCGACAAGGCGGGGCTCACGCTGGGGATCGGGATGGCGGGGACGCGGCGCATCGCCACCGACGAGGCCTTCCGCATGCGCCCCGACGCGCTGGAGCGGGCGATCGAGGAGGACCTGGCGGCCGGCGTGCGCCCCTTCTGCGTGGTGGCGACCACGGGGACCACCTCCACCACCAGCGTGGACCCGGTGCCGGCCATCGCCGACGTCTGCGCGCGGCACGGGCTGTGGCTGCACGTGGACGCGGCGTACGGCGGCGCGGCCGCGGCGGCGCCGGAGCTGCGCTGGGTGCTGGAGGGGTGCGAGCGGGCGGACTCGCTGGTGGTGAACCCGCACAAGTGGCTGTTCGTGCCCATCGACTGCTCGGCGCTCTACCTGCGCCGCCCGGAGGTGGTGCGGCGCGCCTTCTCGCTCGTCCCCGAGTACCTCACCACCCCCGAGGGCGAGAGCGTCACCAACCTGATGGACTACGGCCCGGCGCTGGGGAAGCGCTTCCGCGCGCTCAAGCTGTGGATGGTGCTGCGGTACTTCGGGGTGGAGGGGATCGCGGCGCGCATCCGCGAGCACGTGCAGCTGGCGCGCGAGCTGGCGGGGTGGGTCGACGCGGCGGCGGGGTGGGAGCGGCTGGCGCCCACGCCGCTGAGCGTGGTCTGCTTCCGCCACCGCCCGCCCGGGATGGGAGAGGCCGAGACGGACGCGCACAACGAGCGGGTGCTGGCGGCGGTGAATGCCACGGGGCGGGCGTACCTCTCGCACACGCGGCTGCGGGGGAAGCTGGCGCTGCACTTCGCGGTGGGGAACCTGCGCACCACGGGGGCGCACGTCCGCGCCGCCTGGGAGCTCATCCGCCGCACCGCCGAGTCGCTGGCGCCGCAGGCGTAGGGTACCGCCCTCCCAGAAACCCCGGCTGGCGGTCGTGTTTCGTCGAACGCATATTTCACGTCGTAGCTTCCGAACCCTTCAGATCCGGCCCTGCGATGCCCCGCTCGTCCCTGTACGGCGGCCGTGATCCGCGCGAGCTTCCCACCTACGGGGTGGGCGATGCCGCCCGGTATCTCCACACCCCGGCGGCCACGCTGCGGTCGTGGTTCTTCGGCCGGACATATCCGCGCGCGCAGGGCGGCCTGGGGTCGTTCAAGCGGCTCATCAACCCTCCCGAAGCCTCGTCGCGTCTTTCGTTCCTGAACCTCGTCGAGGCGCACGTACTGCGCGCGCTGCGCACCCAGCACGGCGTGCGGGTGAGGGAGGTCCGCTCCGCGCTCGGCTTCGCGGAGCGCGACCTGGGAATCGACCACCTCCTGCTCAGCGACAAGCTGCTCACGGGCGAGGGAGAGATCTTCCTCGACCACTACAGCGGACTGATCAACCTCAGCCGCTCCGGCCAGATGGCCATGCGCGGCGTGCTCCAGGCGTACCTCAAGCGCGTGGAGCGGGACGACCGGCACATCCCCATCCGCCTTTACCCCTTCCTCCGCGGCGCGGACGATGGCGGCCCTCCGGCCGTCGTCATCGATCCCCGGGTCTCGTTCGGGCACCCGGTCCTCGCCGGCACAGGTATCACCACCGCGGCCCTCGTCCAGCGGATCGACGCCGGTGAGTCTGTGGCCGACCTCGCCTCCGACTACGACATCTCCGAAGAACAGGTCTGTCACGCGGTGCTTTTCGAAAAGGCCGCGTAGGGGTGGAGTTCTTCATTGACCGCAACCTGGGGGGAAAGATCTTCCCGGGGATCCTGCAGGAGGCTGGTATCGTGGTGCGCCTGCACGACGATTATTTCTCGAACCAGGCACCCGACGAGGAGTGGTTGCCGGAGGTGGCGAGGGCAGGGTGGATCGTGCTCAGCTCTGATAAGGGGATCCGGAACACCCCGCGGGAGCTGGAGGCAGTCATGCGGTCCGGCGCGGCGCTGCTGGAAATCATCGGCGGGAGTGCTCCCGCGGCCATGAAGGCGCGGAACTTCGTCAACACCTTCCCGAAGATCGAGAGGTTTGTCTTCCAGCATCGGCCGCCGTACATCGCGAAGGTGTATCGCCCGAGCCCGCTTCAGTTGATCGAGCGCGGCGTCGCGGGTGACGTACGGATGTACATGACCCGCGACGACTGGGAGCGCCGCTGGCGGCGGTGACGTCGCACCCTCGCACTCTCCCCGCACTTTCGCACTTTCGCACTTTCGCACTTTCGCACTTTCGCACTTCGCACCGCCCCCGCGCCGCGCGAGGAGCCGGCCTACCCGGTCCCCGCGTAGCCGCATCACTTCACGGCAACAACTGCGAGCCGCTGCTACCGGCGCACCGCGCCGATCCGTCCCGATCGCGTTACTGGCGCGCCATGATCAGCGCCCCTAACTTACCCATCTCCGCGATCCCGGCCACCTTCTCGTCCCCCGCCACGCGCTCCCATGGATCCGGACCGTCCCG
>DASUNK010000745.1:0-6639 GCA_036277195.1 Longimicrobiaceae bacterium
CGGCGCGGCGCTCGGGGTCCGGCGCGGCGTCCAGCGCCGCCAGCCAGCCGCCCACGGCGGCGCCCCGCGCCTGGAGCGACTCCAGGCGCGCCGCGCACTCGGTGCAGCCGCCCAGGTGGGCGCGCAGGCGCCGCGCCTCCTCCAGCCCGAGCTGCCGGTCCATGTATCGTACGAGGTCGTCGTCGCCCGGGTGGGGCCGCGACCCGATCTTCAGCGTCATTTCAGGCTCTCAGAAGCAGGGGCAAGCTCCGCGGAGAGCTTGTGCAGGGCGCGGGCGAGCATGGTGCCGACCGAGCCCGTGGTGGTGCCCACCGCCTTGGCGATCTCGTGGTGGGCGAACCCCTCTTCGCGCATCAGCAGGACGGTCCTCTCCTTCCAGGACAGCCGGTCCAGCGCCGCCCGCACCAGCCGCTGCCGCTCGTTCCTCTCCGCGGCCACCTCGGGGCTCGGGGCCAGGTCGCCCATCGGCGCCCGGTCCGGCGAGCCCGTCAGCAGGGTGGTCCAGCGCACGCGCGCACGCGCGGTGTCGCGCACCACGTTGGTGGCCACCGCGTACAGCCACGCGCGCACGTGGCGATCCTGGGGCGGGCGCTCGACGAGTCGGACGAATGCCTCCTGTGCCGCGTCGGCCGCCAGGTCCGCGTCGCCGGTGAGGCGCACCAGGTACCTGTACAGGCCGTCGTAATGCTCATGGAAGAGCTGCGTAACGTTGAGCCGGTCTCCGCCCGGCTGGGGCGTCGGTGCAGCCAAAACTCGCGCGTCCCGGAGCCGTTCGCTCGCAGAATCGTGGTGGAACGAGCCGCCCTGCCGTTTTCTGACCGGAGAGCCGTGGGTGGGGGAAGAAGCTAGCGCGGGGGCGGGCGGCCGCCAATGGGGGGCGGCTCCGCCTCGGCGCGGCGCAGGTCGTTCACCAGCGCGTGGCTGCGGCGGGTGGTCTCGGGCTGGCGGTAGCGGGGGGTGAGCGCCAGCACCAGCCGCACCGCCGTCTCCAGGTCCATCAGGTGGCCGGGGGAGACGTAGAGCGGGCGGCACCCGTCGCGGGTGCGCACCGCCATCCCCACCACCTCGCCCCGGTGCACCAGGGCGGCGGTGGCGCCGCGCTCCCGGCCCAGCGGCGCGTGCTCGCCCAGCAGCAGCGACTTGGCGCACCCCACGCTCGGCACCCCGAAGAGGAGCCCGCCGTAGCAGGCCAGCCCGAAGCGCCGGGGGTGGGCCAGCCCCTGGCCGTCGAACACCAGCACGTCGGGCTTCCGCCGCAGCCGCTCCCAGGCGCGGGCCACCACCGGGAGCTCGCGGAAGGCGAGGTATCCCGGCACGTAGGGGAACCCGAGGTCGGCCGCGGCGGTGGCCTGCTCCTCCACCTGGAGGGTGGCGAGGTCGAGGGTGACCACGGCGGCGTAGCCGCGCCGGCCGAAGCGCGCGGCCGAGACGTCCGCCCCCGCCACCCGCCGCGGCGCGAAGCCGGGCGGGGGCTCCAGCACCAGCCGCGCGCGCAGCTCCTCCTGCAGCGCGCGCGCCTCGGCCACGGTCAGGTCCCAGCGCGGGGTCGGTTCGCTCATGCGAAGTGCGAAGTGCGAAGTGCGAAGTGCGAAGTACTGGCGTCCCGGCGGAGGCGATGTACTTTCGGGTCGGAAGCCCCGCCTCTTCATCCCCATCCCACTCCGGAGCCCCCGCATGGAGCGCACCCGCTTCATCGAGCACCGCGGCCGCCGCATCCTCGTCCTGGACTACTCCGGCATCCGCGACGGCGAGGAGGCGCTGCGCGAGATCGAGAACTCCCGGCGCGTGGTGGCGCTGCAGGCCCCCGGCTCGCTCCTGGTGCTCACCAACGTGAAGGACGCGCGCTACAACAAGGACATCGTCCAGGCGATGAAGGAGCTGGCCGCCCACAACGCCCCGTACGTGAAGGCCAGCGCCGTGGTGGGGATGTCCGGGCTGCACCGGGTGGCGTACCAGGCCATCATCCTCTTCTCCAAGCGCAGGATCCAGGTGTTCGACACCCCCGAGGAGGGGCTGGACTGGCTGGTGGCGCAGCCCTGAGGTTGACGGGGCGGCCCGGGCGCCGTATCATGCGCCCCGCTCAGCACCGCAGTTCGAGCACGTTCGCTTCGGCGCCGCCGCGGCCGTCTCCGTGAGAGGGAGACGCCACCGCCGTTCCGGTTCACTGGCGCCGATCCGCCGCAACCCCCGATCTCGAACAGCCTTGACTCGCTGCCGACGCGGAAGCGCCCTGCGCGCGCTCGTCCTCATTTGCCTGGTGGCCCTGGCGGCCCCGTTCGCGGCCCTCGCCCAGGAGGCCGCCCGCCGCCCCGCCGCCTCCGCCGACCCCACCATCTCGCGCGACTCCGCGGTGGTGCTCCTGGCCCGGGCCCAGCTCGGCCGGCGCTACGTGTGGGGCGGCAACTCGCCCGAAGAGGGCTTCGACTGCAGCGGCTTCCTCAAGTACCTGATGCGCGCCTTCGGCGTGCAGCTCCCCCGCACCGCCAACGAGCAGGCCCAGGTGGGCGTCGAGGTCCCCCGCGACCGCTCGCTCCTGCGCCCCGGCGACATCCTCACCTTCGGCCGGGGGCGCCGCGTCACCCACGTGGGCGTGTACATCGGCAACGGGCGCTACATCCACGCCAGCAGCCGGCAGCGCCGCATCGTGGAGGCGAGCATGGACCGCCCCTCGTCGCTGCTGCGCGCCTGGCGCGGAGTGCGCCGCATGCTCACCCGCCCCGACAGCGCCGAGGTGATGGCCCGCCAGCCGGACACCACGCCCGCCCGCCCGCGCTCCTGAGCCGGGGGATCGGACGATAAAGAGGCCGCCGCGGCACCCTGCCGCGGCGGCCTCTTCGCGTCGGTGCCGTCCCGCCTCAGACGCGCACGGCCGACTCGGGGATGGCCACCCAGCGCTCGGCGCCGAGCGTGCCGCCCACCGCGTAGCCCGCCAGCGCGCCCACGGCCGCGGCCCCCAGCAGCAGCGCCAGCCCCGAGAGGAGCCACGGCTGCGAGAGGGCCAGCACCGCGCCCGCCACGCCGCCCAGCCCCGCGCCGATGCGCGCGCCGTGGAACGCCCCCAGTCGCCAGCTCCGGCCGCTGCTCACGTCCAGCCGCTCGATGGACGAGCGCGGCACCGAGAGCGCCCCCCGCCGCGTCTCCAGCACCAGCGCGTCCGCGCCCGCCTCGGAGAGCCGCCCGGTCACCATGCGCCACGGCAGCTCGGGAGCGATGACCCGCGTGCGCGCCCCCGGCACCAGCGGCGCCTTGACCTTCTGCGCCCGCGCGGGCGAGCTGACGACGCTGAGCAACACCAGCGACATGAAGAGGCTATTGCGCATGGCTCCCGACCCGGGGTGGAGAGTGCGGCGGCTCGCCCGTTTCCGGCCGGGAGCGTCCCGCTCGCGGCCCTGCCCAATGATAATGCAGCCTCGCGAGCCCCCGGCCAAGTACGCCACCCGACATCCTTCGGCTCACCCCCCGCCCGGCGCCCTCCCCACGTGCAGGAAGAGGGGCCAGCGCACCGGGCGCGGGCCGGCGCCCCAGGCGCGGCGCAAGGCGGGCTCCACCCCGGCCACGGGGTCGTCGCCGTGCGTCTGGCGGTAGCGCTGCACGGCGGACCAGGTGCCCAGGTAGCCGACCACGTCGTCCGCCGTCCATGCCTGCTCCATGGCGAAGGGCGGGGCGGCGACGCGCGGGAAGGGGAGGTCGACAGGGTAGCCCCGGTCGAGGGCGGCGCGCTCGGGGGGCCAGTAGGGGCCCACCACGTCGGTGTAGAGGTGGCCGACCACGGCGTCCACCTCCGCGCCGGCGGTGAACACGCCGTACCCCCAGACGGCGAGCAGCCCGCCGGGGACGAGCACGCGGGCCACCTCGGCGTAGAAGGCGGGGAGGTCGAACCAGTGCAGCGCCTGGGCGACGGTCACCAGGTCCACCGAGGCGGGCTCCAGCCCCGAGCGCTCGGCGGGCGCCACCGTGTAGGCCACGCGCGGGTGGCGGACGGCCTGGAGGAGCTGCCGCTCGCTGGCGTCGGTGGCCTCCACCCGGGCGAAGTGCTCCGCCAGCGCCACCGCCGCCTGGCCGTTCCCGGTGGCGCAGTCCCACGCCAGCCGGCGGGCCGGGGCCTCGCCCGCCAGCCAGGCGAAGAGCGCGGGCGGGTAGTTCGGCCGGTAGCGGGCGTACGCGTCGGCGTGGCCGGAGAAATGGTCCTTGAAGGAGGCGGTCGCGGGGTCGGCAGGCACGGCCGGGCTAGGGAGTCACCGACACGGTCGCGGCGGGCTCGACCACGAGCACCACCACCACCAGCGCCACGAGCAGGGTGCCGTAGAGGAAGAGCAGCGTCTTCGAGAAGGTCGCCCCGAGCCAGGAGCCCCCGCCCGTCACCGGCTTCGTGTTCATGGAGTAGGGGTCGATGGCCGGCGTGCGGGCGCGCACGGCGTCGAAGAGCGCCCGGAAGCGCCGCTCCTGCCAGAGGTAATAGCCGTCCAGCCCCCAGAAGATCAGCGCCGGGACGAAGGCGACCAGGACCAGCCGCTCGTCGACGTTGCGCTCCTTGGCCGCGAAGCCCATGACGGCGACCACCAGGGTGATGCACCAGTTCTTCAGGGTGAAGGAGTTGCCGGCCAGCCGCGTGATCACGCCCTGGATCATCTTCATGTGCTCCAGCGTGTCCTTGTCGGGTGTGCTCATTGTCGTGGCCTCCGGGTGGGTGAGGGGAGGGCTTCGGGACGGACCAGCGCCCAATGATCCCGCCTCCACCCGCCAGGCGCAAGGCTGGTGTTCGCCCACGCACGCCCCACTGTCCCGCACACGCCACGAAATCATCCACGGTTGTACCAGCACCGCCCCAGTTTCCTGCCCCGCCGTCCCGCCGTCCTCCGCTCCTCCCGCGCCGCCAACCCGCTGGTACGCAAGCACGTGGCTCCGCCGTTCGGCGCTCACGGGCAGCTGGCATCGTGGCTGCTTCGGCCCGCCGCGCCGCCGCGGCGATTCCATGGCGCCACGGCCGGCTCCCTTCCATCTCCCCCTCATCACCATCCCCGGAGGACGAGCATGTCAGACCTGTCGACGGCCATCGCGGCGATCAACTACGGCAGCAACCTGCAGGCGGGGCAGGAGTTCCGCGCGCTGGCGCTCCCCGCCGAGCGCACGGGCGAGGCGCTGGGCGAGGCCCACCGCCTCTCGGAGACGCGGGCGATGCGGCTGGCCCGCGGCGTCCTCCTCACCGCGCCCACCACCCGGCAGCGCTTCCAGGAGGCGGGCTCGATGGTGTCGTGGGCGCGCGGGCGCGGATCCGCCGAGCGGCGGCTGGTGGTGCGCTCGTTCCGCGCCGGCGGCGAGGGGCTGATGCTGGTGCACCACATGGCCTCGCTCCCCCGCGCCTCCACCCGCGCCTTCGTGGCCGACTACTTCGCCGAGGGCGGCGACCTGGCCACCGTGACCACCTGGCTGCGGATGGCCGGCGCCGAGCTGCGGCGCCGCCGGCCGAAGGCGCCCGGCACCATGGGCTTCATCGGCGACGCGCTCGACTGGGCGCTCGACCAGCTCACCGAGGCCATCGACGGGCTGGTGGACGCGGTGATCAGCGTCGGCCGCACGCTGGTGGAGGTGGTGCGGCAGGTGGCCTCGTGGACGGTGCAGCAGGTGGGCGACCTGGTGAGGGCGCTGGTCGAGGCGGGGAAGCGCGTGGGCGAGATCCTGGCGGCCGCCGTGGCCGAGGGGGTGGAGGCGCTGAAGAAGTTCGTGAAGGCCGTGGTCGCCGCCGGGCGCGCCATCGCCGAGGCGCTGGAGTGGGCGGTGACGCAGGCGGCGGCGATCCTGAAGGAGGTGCTGAGCGCGCTGCGGCAGGCCGCCATCGCCATGCGCGACATCGTGAAGTGGGCCGCGGAACAGGCCGTGGCCATCGCCGGCATGGTGCTGAAGGCGCTGGAGGAGATCGGCCAGTCGATCGGGCAGATCGTGGCCGCGGCCTTCGAGGTGGCGGCGGCGGTGCTGAAGGCGACGGTCAAGGCGCTGATCGAGATCGGCAAGACGCTGGGCGAGCTGGTGGTGGTGGCCATCACCCGCCCCTGGGACCTGTTCCAGGCCGTGTCGCGGGCGCTGGTCGAGATCGGCCGCACGGTGGGCGAGCTGGTGCGCGCCGCGGCCGACGCCGTGGCGGCCGGGGCCAAGCTCATGGCGAAGGCGCTGGTGCAGATCGGCCGGAGCGTGCTGGAGCTGGTGGAGTCCGCCGTGAGCCAGGCCACCGCCATCCTCCAGGACGTGCTGCGCGGCATCCTGGAGGCGGGGAAGCGGATCGCCGACATCGTCACCTCCATCGCGCAGCGGGCACTCTCAGTGCTGCGCAAGGTGGTGGGGGCGCTCTTCTCCATCGTCCACGCCTTCCACCAGCTCCTCTACAGCCTGA
This sequence comes from Longimicrobiaceae bacterium, assembly GCA_036277195.1. GTDB lineage: Bacteria > Gemmatimonadota > Gemmatimonadetes > Longimicrobiales > Longimicrobiaceae > Longimicrobium. Next base: position 6,386 of record DASUNK010000745.1, read on the forward strand.
CCGGGATCGCGCTCGACGTGCTGGCGAAGGTGCTCAAGGTGGCCTTCGAGCTGGGGAAGACCGTGGCCCAGTTCATGTCGCACGTGCTGGTGTGCACCTACCGCTCGGCGGTGAAGCTGGTGAGCGCGGCCATCCGGGCGGGGATCAGGGTGGCGCAGATCATGGCCGAGGTGGTGGGGAAGGCGTACCAGCAGCTGCGCAAGGTGGTGACCGCCGTGCTCCAGGCGATGGGGCCGCTGGGCGACATCCTGGAG
>DASUNK010000746.1:0-4870 GCA_036277195.1 Longimicrobiaceae bacterium
GGTGGATGCCTGGAACCGGACGGCGGCCGGGTATCCGGCGGACCGGTGCATCCACGAGCTGTTCGAGCGGCAGGTGGAGCGCGCGCCCGGCGCCACGGCGGTGGTCTTTGGGGACGAGCGCGTGAGCTACGCGGAGCTGAACGCGCGGGCCAACCGGCTGGCCCACGACCTCCGCTCGCGGGGTGTGGGGCCGGAGGTGCGGGTGGCCCTCTGCGTGGAGCGCGGCCCCGAGATGGTGGCCGCCGTGCTGGCCGTTTTGAAGGCCGGGGGCGCGTACGTGCCGCTGGACCCCGCATATCCGCGCGACCGCCTGGCTTACATGCTGGCCGACAGCGCCCCGGCCGTCGTGCTGACGCAGAGCGCGGTGGCGCAGGCCCTGGCCGGGGTGCTCGACGGGCTCGGCGGCGGCGTGCCGGTGCTGGAGCTGGACGCGGCCGCGCCGGCCTGGGCGTCGCAGCGGGAGACGAACCCGGCACGTGGCGGGCTGGCGCCGGAGCACCCGGCGTACGTGATCTACACCTCCGGCTCCACCGGCCGCCCCAAGGGCGTGCTGGTGCCGCACCGGGGGCTGTGCAACGTCGCGGCCGCGCAGCAGCGCGCGTTCGGGGTGGGCCCGGACGACCGGGTGCTGCAGTTCGCCTCGCTCAGCTTCGACGCGGCCGCCTTCGAGCTGGTGATGGCGCTGGCGTCGGGCGCCGCGCTCTGCGTGGCCCCGCGCGACGAGCTCCTGCCGGGGCCCGGGCTGCTGGCGCTGCTGCGCCGGCACGCGGTTACCACGGTGACCCTTCCTCCCTCCGCCCTGGCGGCGCTCCCGGCGGGGGATCTGCCCGCGCTGCGCACCATCACGGTGGCCGGCGAGGCGCTGCCGGCGGAGCTTGTCGAGCGCTGGGGCGCGCGGCACCGCCTGTGGAACCTGTACGGGCCCACCGAGGCCACCATCTGGAGCACGGCGGCGGAGTGCGCCGACCCCGCGCGCAAGCCGGACATAGGCGCGCCCATCGCCAACGTGCGCGCCTACGTCCTGGACGACGCGCTCGAGCCGCTGCCGGTGGGCGTGCCCGGCGAGCTGTACGTGGGCGGGGTCGGGGTGGCGCGCGGCTACCTGGGCCGGCCGGGGCTCACGGCGGAGCGCTTCGTCCCCGACCCGTTCGGGGGCGAGCCCGGAGCGCGCCTGTACCGCACGGGTGACCGGGCGCGCCGGCTCACGGACGGGCGGCTCGATTTCGTCGGCCGGGTGGATCACCAGGTGAAGGTGCGCGGCTACCGCATCGAGCTGGGGGAGATCGAGGCGTGGCTGGCGGAGCACCCGGCCGTGCGCGAGGCCGTCGTCCTGGCGCGGGAAGACGAGCCGGGCGAGAAGCGGCTGGTGGCGTACGTGGTGGGCGACCAGACGGCCGGAGCGGACGTGCTCCGGGCGTACCTGGGCGAGACGCTGCCGGAGTACATGGTGCCGGCGGCGTACGTCCACCTGGATGCGCTGCCGCTCACGCCCAACGGCAAGCTGGATCGCAAGGCGCTGCCGTCGCCCGAGGGCGAGGCGTTCGTGCGGCACGGCTACGAGGCACCGGTGGGCGAGGTGGAGCAGGCGCTGGCCGAGGTCTGGAGCGAGCTGCTGGGTGTGGAGCGGGTGGGCCGCCGCGACGACTTCTTCGAGCTGGGCGGCCACTCGCTGCTCGCCCTGCAGATGGCCGCGCACGTCCAGGAGGTGCTGGAGCTGGAGGTGGAGCCGGGGAAGGTGTTCGAGTGCCCGGTGTTGAAGGATCTGGCGGAGGTGCTGGCCGCGGCCGGGCGTGCGGAGCTGCCGTCGATCGAGCGGGTGGACCGCGGCGGGCGCCTGCCGCTCTCCTTTGCGCAGCAGCGCCTCTGGTTCCTGGAGCAGATGGGCGGCCTGGGGAGCGCGTACCACGCGGCGCAGCGGCTGCGGCTGCGCGGCGCGCTGGACCGGGCGGCGCTGGCGCGCGCGCTGGACGGGATCGTGGCCCGCCACGAGGCCCTGCGCACCACCTTCACGGAGGTGGACGGGGCCCCGGAGCAGCGCATCGCCCCCGCGGAGGTGGGATTCCACCTGGTGGAGCTCGACCTGGCGGGCCGCCCGGACGCGGAGCTGCAGCGCGTGATGGCGGAGGAGGTGCGCGCGCCCTTCGACCTGCGGCGGGGCCCCCTCATCCGCGGCCTCCTGGTCCGCCTGGCGGACGACGACCACGTGCTGCTGCTGACCATGCACCACATCGTCACCGATGCGTGGTCCATGGGCGTGTTCTTCGAGGAGCTCTCGGCGCTGTACGCCGCCCATCGCGAGGGCAGGGACGTGCAGCTCGCCGCGCTTCCCGTGCAGTACGCGGACTACGCGGCGTGGCAGCGGCGCTGGGTGGAGGGCGACGTCCTGCGGGAGCAGGCGGAGTACTGGACGAGGACGCTCGGCGGCGCGCCGGAGCTGCTGGAGCTCCCCACCGACCACCCGCGGCCGGCGCAGGCCGACCATGCCGGGGCGCGGCTGCCGGTGATGCTGGACGAGGAGCTCACGGCGGGGCTCAACGCCCTCTCGCGCCGGCACGGGACCACGCTCTACATGACGCTGCTGGCCGGGTGGGCCGCCGTGCTGGGCCGGCTTTCGGGCCAGGACGACGTGGTGATCGGCACGCCGACGGCCGGCCGCGGGCGGCGGGAGATCGAGGGGCTGATCGGGTTCTTCGTCAACACGCTGGCGCTGCGCGTGGACCTGTCCGACGCGCCGACGGTGGCAGAGCTGCTGGAGCGGGTGAAGGAGCGGGCGCTCGAGGCGCAGCGTCACCAGGACATCCCCTTCGAGCAGGTGGTGGAGCTGGTGCAGCCCGCGCGCAGCATGTCGTACAGCCCGCTCTTCCAGGTGATGTTCGATTGGCAGAACGCGCCCCGGGGTAGCGTGGCGCTGCCGGGGCTGGAGCTGGGGCGTGCGGCGGGCGTGGAACGGGACGCGGCGAAGTTCGACCTGTCGCTCTCGCTGGGGGAGGCGGACGGGCGCATCGCCGGGAGCCTCACTTACGCGACCTCGCTGTTCGAGCGGGAGACCGTGGAGCGCTGGGTGGGCTACCTGCGGCGCGTGCTGGAGGAGATGGTGGCCGACGACTCGCGCGGGGTGGAGCGGCTGGCGCTGATGCCGGAGAGTGAGCGCGCGCTGGTGGTGGAGGCGTGGAACCGCACCGACGAGCCCTTCACCGACCTCGTCCTCATCCACCACCACTTCGAGGCGCAGGCCGCGCGCGCGCCCGGCGCGACCGCAGTGGAGTTCGGCGACGAGTCGCTCACCTACGCCGAGCTGGACGCGCGGGCCAACCGCCTCGCGCACCGGCTGGTGGAGCTGGGGGTGCGCCCCGAGGGGAGGGTGGCGCTCTGCCTGGAGCCGTGCAGCGGGGGGATCGTCGGCCTGCTGGGGGTGATGAAGGCCGGCGCGGCCTACGTCCCCCTGGACCCCGCGGCGCCGGACGAGCGCACCGCGTTCATGCTGGCCGAGTCCGGCGCTCGCATCGTGCTCGCCGATGCGGCGAGCGCCGCGCGCCCCTGGGCCGCGGGATTCGACGTGCTCGTCGTCGACGGTGATCTGGACACGGAGCTGGAGCGCTATCCCGCCACGCCGCCCGCGGTGGAGATCGGGCCGCGCCACCTGGCGTACGTCCTCTACACCTCCGGCTCCACCGGGCTGCCCAAGGGGGTGCTGGTGGAGCACGGCGGCGTGTGCAACACCATCGCCACCTTCTCCCGGCTGTACGGGAACGGGCCCGAGTCTCGGGTGCTCCTCTTCGCCCCGCTGCACTTCGACGCCTCGGTGCTCGACGTCTTCACCGCGCTGGCCAACGGCGGCACGCTGGTGGCGGCCCCGCGCGAGGAGACGATCCCCGGCGAGGAGCTGACCGACCTGCTGGCCCGCAAGCGGATCACCCACGCCAAGTTCACCCCCAGCGCGCTGGCGGCCACCCCGTGGGCCGACCTCCCGGAGCTGGAGGTGGTGATCCTGGGCGGGGAGATCTGCTCGGCCGAGCTGGTGGAGCGCTGGGCGCCCGGCCGCCGCTTCTTCAACGGCTGGGGCCCCACCGAGGTCAGCGTCCGCTCCACCGCCGTGCGGGCCACGGACGGCACCCGCCCACCGCCGATCGGGCGGCCGCTGGGGAACGTCACGCACTACGTCCTGGACCCCGCGGGACGGCCCGTCCCCGTCGGCGTCCCCGGCGAGATCTACGTGGGCGGCGCCGGCGTCACGCGCGGCTACCTGGGGCGGCCGGCGCTCACCGCCGAGCGCTACGTCCCCGACCCCTTCGCGAAGCGCCCCGGCGCGCGGATGTACCGCACCGGCGACAAAGTGCGCTGGCGCGCCGACGGGATGCTGGACTTCGTCTGCCGGATGGACGGGCAGGTGAAGGTGCGCGGCTTCCGCATCGAACTGGGCGAGATCGAGGCGGTGCTACGCCGGCACGAGAGCGTCGCCGACTGCGTGGTGATGGCGCGCGAGGACGTGCCTGGCGAGCCGCGGCTGGTGGCGTACGTGGTCGGCGAAGCGCGGGCGGAGGCGCTGCGCGCGCACGTGCGGCGGAGCCTGCCGGAGTACATGGTCCCGGCCGCGTTCGTCTTCATGGACGCGCTCCCGCTGTCGCCCAACGGCAAGCTGGACCGCAAGGCACTCCCGGTGCCGGAGTACGAGGCGGCGGAGGAGACGTACGTGGCGCCGCGGACGCCGACCGAGGAGGTGCTGGCGGGGATCTGGGCGGAGGTGCTGGGAGTGGAGCGGGTGGGCGCGGACGACAGCTTCTTCGAGCTGGGCGGGCACTCGCTGGTCGCGACCCGCGTCGCCGCGCGGGTCCGCGGGGTCTTCGGCGTGGACCTTCCGCTGCGCGCCGTC
>DASUNK010000747.1:0-10139 GCA_036277195.1 Longimicrobiaceae bacterium
GGCGGCGGTGGGGGCGGCCGCCAGGTGGAACACCGTGTCGGCCCCGGCGGCGGCCGCCGCGAGCGCGTCCACCTCGTCCAGCCCGCCCCGCACCACCTCGGCCCCGAGCCGCTCCAGAGCGCGCGTGTCGCTGGTGGCGCGCGCCAGCGCGCGCACCGTCCAGCCCGCCGCGGCGAGCCGCTCCGCCAGGTGTCCGCCCACGAAGCCGGTGGCCCCGGTGACGAGCGCGGTCCGCCTCATGGAACGGGACAGAAGATGAGCCCCGCGCTGCCAAAGCGCAACGTTCTCACGCCTGTCGAACGTTGGTGGAGCCGGACGACAAAAGAGGACCGGGCGCGGGCGCCCCGATCCTCTCGCGGGCGCGCTCGGGCGGCTCGCGCCGCGCGCCGGCCTGCCTGTCCGGAAGGGGGCAAACCTAGCCCCGGCGCGGCGTTGTGTCAACCCGGTCCACCTCTTCAGACGCGGTTGGCGCGCAGCTCGTCGAGCGGGTAGTGGGTGCCCCGCCACTCGATGCGGCGGCGGACCAGCGCGTAGAGGGTGGCGTTCCAGACCACGAAGAGGAAGAGCAGGGTGGCCACCGGCCAGAACACTCCCAGCCAGGCGGGCGTCCGCTGCTGGCGCGCCAGGCCGGCGTAGAGCGCCAGGTACACGGCCACCGCGCCCAGGTACGCCAGCCGCGTGGCGCCCGCGGTGACGAAGACGGCCACGAACGGCCAGAAGAACATCGTCAGCTGCCCCACCGTGCCCAGCACCACCAGCGAGAGCCGGTAGTCCACCCCCGCGAAGCCGTTCTTGCGCAGCCCGCGCACCAGCTCGCCCAGGGTGCGGTACCACTCCACCGAGAGGAGCTCCGCGGCGTCGGCGAAGGCGGAGCGGAAGCCGTGCTTCTTCACCAGCTTCCCCAGCTTCATGTCGTCGTCCGGGCGCAGCGCGATGGCGCGGTGCGTCCCGATGGCGCGGTAGACCTCCGCCCGCAGCAGGTTGAAGGCGCCGATGCCCACGTGGCTGGAGCTGCGGGGGTCGCGCGCCTTCCACGGCCGCGCGAAGAGGGCGAACATGACGCCGAAGACGGTGCAGAAGAGCTGCAGCAGCCACCCCGGCAGCTCCAGCCGCGGGCCGAGGGTGAGGTGGTCGAGCCGCTCGCGCACGAAGTAGGCGGCGGCGCGGCGCAGGGTGTCCGGCGCCATCACCACGTCCGCGTCGGTGAAGAGGAGGAGCTCGCCCGCGGCGTGGCCGGCGCCCAGGTCCAGGGCGTGCGTCTTCCCCAGCCAGCCGGGGGGAAGCTCGCGCACGTGCACCACCCGCAGCCGCGGCTCGGCGGCCGCCATCCGCTCCAGGATGGCGCCGGTGGCGTCGGTGGAGCGGTCGTCCACCGCGATCACCTCCACCCGCGGGCCCGCCTGCGCCAGCACCGAGCGCAGCGCCTGCTCCAGGTTGCGCTCCTCGTCGCGCGCGGGGACGATCACCGAGAGGGCGGGGAGCTCGTCGTCCGGGAGAGGGGGCACCCGGTGCAGGCGCGCGACGCTGCGGTGCCCCCACCACAGCTCCGCGGCGACGGCGAGGGCGAAGGCGAGCGTGGCGACGCCGAGGGCGAGGAGGGCCTGGTCCATCCCGTAGTGTAGCGCGCGTGGCGGCGCGTCCGCCATCCGCCGCCGGGCGCGAAGCTTGCACACGCCGCCGGGTTTCGGCGGGTCCGGATGCCGTTCATCGCCCCCTCACGAACCCTACCCTGGAGAGAGACGACCGTGGCCGAGATCAACGTGGAACGGAAGCGGCGCAGCATCCTCCCGCTGGTGCTGGGGGTGCTGGCGCTCGCGGCGCTGCTGTGGCTGCTCTTCAACTACCTGGGCAGGGACGACAACGACGCGGACGACCCGGTGGTGACCGACACGGTGACGCTCCTGCTCCCGTAGCCGCGGGCCGCCGTCCGGGTGCTTGAGATTGTCGCCCGGAAAGGTAAGATTGGTGCCAGAACCGGAGGACGCGGGCCCGCGGGCCCGCGGACATGCTGCGCGGCGCGGAGCCTGCTCGCTCGCGCCGCGCATCTTCGTCTTGCGCTGAGGAACCACCCGCATGGTCAAGCAGGAAGGGTTCGAGGTGGAGGGCGTGGTCACCGAGGTGCTCCCGGACCGCAACTACCGGGTGAAGCTGGAGAACGGCCACGAGGTGCTGGCGTACGCGGCGGGCCGGATGTCGAAGTTCAACATCCGCGTGCTCGAGGGCGACCGGGTGACGCTCACCATGTCGCCGTACGACCTGACGCGCGGCCGCATCACCTTCCGCCACAAGTAGGCGGAGGGCCCTGCACCCCCATCAGGACGGCACACCATGGCTACCGGCACGGTGAAGTGGTTCGCGCAGGACAAGGGGTACGGCTTCATCACCCAGGACGACGGCCCGGACGTCTTCGTCCACCACACCGCCGTGCAGGGGAACGGCTTCCGCACCCTGGAGCAGGGCGAGCGGGTGGAGTTCGACGTGGTGCAGGAGCCGAAGGGGCTCAAGGCCGCGAACGTGGTCCGGCTGGAGCCGCCGCAGGGCGGCGCGGAGTACTGACCCGCGGGCGCCGACGCGTCAGCCCCGCGCGGCGCCGGGGGCCAGCTCGTTGATCGCCTCCCAGAACAGCTCCAGGTCCGCGCGGGTGAGCGCGGGGCTCAGCGCCATCCAGCGGATGGCGCGCACCCCGCGCACCGTGGTGGGCGACACCCAGGCGCGCCCGTCGCGCGCCACCGCCTCGGCCACGCGGTCCTGCACCCCGGGGAGCTCCGCCGCGGCGACGCCCGCCGGCAGGTAGCGGAAGCAGAGGATGTTCAGCTCCGGCGCCTCCACCGCCTCCCACGCCGGCGACGCCGCGATGCGCTCCGCCAGCCAGCGCGTGAGCTCCATGTGGCGGTCCACCGTCTCGCGGAACCACCCCGTCCCCAGCGCCTGCACCGACACCCAGAGCTTGAGCGCGTCACAGCGCCGGCTCCCCGCGATGCCGTAGGTGCGGAAGTCCACCCGCTCGTCCGGGGCGGTGGGAATGTAGACGGCGTGCTGCTCGAAGGTGGCCTGCAGGGCGCGCCGCTCGCGCACCAGGATGGCGCCGGTGCCCATCGGCATGAAGAACCACTTGTGCGGGTCGAAGGTGATCGAGTCGGCCCGCTCGATCCCCCGCAGCAGGTGCCGGTGCCGCGGCGAGAGGAGGACGCCGCTCCCCCACGCCGCGTCCACGTGGTACCAGAGCCCCTCCTCCTCCGCCACCTCCGCCGCCGCCTCCAGCGGGTCCACCGCCCCCGAGCTGGTGGTCCCCGCGATGGCGGCCACGCAGAAGGGGATCCGCCCCGCCGCGCGGTCCTCGCGGATCGCCGCGCGCAGCGCGTCCACCCGCAGCCGCGAGCGCCCGTCCACCGGGACCATCCGCATCCCCTCCGTCCCCAGCCCCAGCACGGTGGCGCTCTTGGGGAAGGAGAAGTGCGCCTCGGAGGAGACGTAGAACACCGGCTGCCCCGGGAGCGCCTGCAGCCCGCCGCGCTCCGCCGCCGGGAGGCGGTTGGCCACGGCCGCGCGCACCCCCATCAGGTTGGCCACGCTCCCGCCGCTGCACAGCACCCCGAAGCCCTCGGGCCCGTAGCCCACCAGGTCGCAGAGCCAGCGGACGACGCGCTTCTCCACCGCCGTCGCCGCGGGGCTGTGCGACCACGCCCCCATGTTCTGGTTGAGCGCGCTCACCACCACCTCGGTGAAGATGGCGGGCACCAGCGGCGTGGGGTTCATCAGCCCGAAGTAGCGCGGGTGCGAGATGAGGAGCGAGTGGGCCTCCACCTTCTCCACCACCTCGGCGAAGGCGCGCTCCCACCCGGCGCCCTCCTCCGGCAGCTCCCCGGCGAAGAGGGCGTCCATGGCGGCGGGCGTCACCTCGGGCGAGATCGGGCGCGCCTCCAGCCCGCCGAAGAACCCGGCGGCCCAGGCGGTGACCGCCTCGCCCATCTTCCGGACCTGCTCCGGGCTCCACTGGCCGTGCATCGGTGCTCCTGTCAGCGGGGAGAGGGGAGTGGCCCTGAGAATACGCCCCGCCCGCCGCCGCGCCACCCCCTCCCGCCGGGAAACAGAAAGCGCACGACCGGCGCCGTTCTCCGCCTGGATGCTTGACACTTGCTCGCGGTGGCGGTATTCTCACAGGGAATTTAAGCTCGTTTAAATTTTGGCGAGCCACTGCCGCCCGACACCGCAACCGGAACCGATGCACCGAGGATGGCGCCGCCGCCCGCGCGCGGCGGCGGCCCTGGCCGGCTTTTGCTGCGCGCTCGCCGCGGGGTGCGCCCCGCCGGAGCCCCCCGCGGCGGAGGGGCGCCTGAGCGTGGTCACCACCGTGGGGATGATCCGCGACGTGGTGGAGAACGTCGGCGGCCCCCACGTGCACGTCACCGGGCTGATGGGGCCCGGGGTGGACCCGCACCTCTACAAGGCCAGCGAGGGCGACGTGCGGCGCCTCTTCCGCGCGGACGTCATCTTCTACGGCGGGCTGCACCTGGAGGCCAAGATGGCCGAGGTGCTCCTGGAGATGCGGGCCCGCACCCGCACCGAGGCCGTCGCCGAGGCCATCCCCCGCGACCGGCTGCTCGCCCCTCCCGAGTTCCAGGGCGCGTACGACCCGCACGTCTGGTTCGACGTGCAGCTGTGGGCCCTCACCGTGGCGCGGGTGGAGCACACGCTGGCGGAGATCGACCCCGCGCACGCCGGCGCCTACCGCGCCCGCGCCGCGCGCTACCGCGAGCGGCTGGCGGCGCTCGACGCCTACGTGCGGGCGCAGGCCGCGCGGGTGCCCCCCGAGCGGCGGGTGCTGATCACCGCGCACGACGCCTTCAACTACTTCGGGCGCGCCTACGGCTTCCAGGTGCGCGGGCTCCAGGGGATCAGCACCGCCGCCGAGGCCGGCACCGCCGACGTGCAGGACCTCTCCCGCTTCATCGCCGCGCGGCGCATCCCCGCGCTCTTCGTGGAGTCGTCCATCCCCCGCCGCACCATCGAGGCGGTGCAGGAGGCGGTGCGCGCCCGCGGCTTCCGGGTGGAGATCGGCGGCGCCCTCTTCTCCGACGCCATGGGGAGCCCCGGCACGCCGGAGGGGACGTACGAGGGGATGGTGCGCCACAACATCGACACCATCGTGGGCGCGCTCCTGCGGGACCCGGGCGTGTAACCTGCACCGCACCGAACGTGTCACCCATAACCCGGGCGGCCTCGAGGTCGCCAGGAATCCGACGATGAGCGAGGAGCAGCAGGCGCCGGCCATCGAGGTCAACGACCTCACCGTGGCCTACCGCGAGAAGCCGGTGCTCTGGGACGTGGACATGGAGGTGCCCGCGGGGGTCATCATGGCCATCGTGGGCCCCAACGGGGCGGGGAAGAGCACGCTGATCAAGGCCATGCTGGGGCTGGTGCGCGCCGCGGCCGGGCAGGTGCTCATCCACGGCCGGCCCTACGACCAGCAGCGGCAGCTGGTGGCGTACGTCCCCCAGCGCGGGAGCGTGGACTGGGACTTCCCCACCAGCGTGCTCGACGTGGTGATGATGGGGTGCTACGGCGCCCTGGGGTGGCTGCGGCGCCCCGGGAAGAAGGAGCGCGCGGCGGCGCTGGCGGCGCTGGAGCAGGTGGGGATGCAGGACTTCGCCGAGCGGCAGATCTCGCAGCTCTCCGGCGGGCAGCAGCAGCGGGTGTTCCTGGCGCGCGCGCTGGTGCAGAGCGCCCGGCTCTACCTGATGGACGAGCCGTTCCAGGGGGTCGACGCCAAGACCGAGCGGGCCATCGTGGAGGTGCTGCGGCGGCTCCGCGCCGAGGGGAAGACGGTGGTGTGCGTGCACCACGACCTGGAGACGGTGCCGGAGTACTTCGACTGGGTGTTCCTGCTGAACGTGCGCCGCATCGCCGCCGGGCGGGTGGGCGAGGTGTTCACCGAGGAGAACCTGCGCCTCACCTACGGCGGCCGCGTGCCGCTGCTGCAGCGCGGCGGCGGCGGCGCGGTGGTGGGGGCGGGACGTTGAGCGCGGTGGTCCCGCTCCTCGACTTCCTCGGCGACTACACCCTGCGTACCGTGGCGCTGGGGGCCGCCGCCCTCGGCACCGTGAGCGGCGCCCTGGGGAGCTATGCCGTGCTGCGCAAGCGCTCCCTGCTGGGCGACGCCATCAGCCACGCCGCCCTCCCCGGCATCGCCCTGGCCTTCCTCCTCACCGGGAGCAAGGCCACGCTGGTGCTGCTGGCGGGCGCGGCCGCCGCCGGCTGGCTGGGGACGCTGCTGGTGATGCGCATCGTGGGCACCACCCGGGTCAAGGAAGACAGCGCCCTGGGGATCGTGCTCTCCGTCTTCTTCGGGCTGGGGCTGGTGCTGCTCACCCACATCCAGAAGCTCCCCGACGCCAGCCAGGCCGGGCTCGACCGCTTCCTCTTCGGCCAGGCCGCCACCCTCCTCCACCGCGACGTGGTGATGATCGCCGGGCTCGGCGCCGTGGCCCTGCTGGTGGCGATGCTCTTCTGGAAGGAGTTCAAGCTCCTCTCCTTCGACCCCGACTTCGGCGCCTCGCTCGGCTTCCCCATGCGCGCGGTGGACGTGGTGCTCACCTCGGTGCTGGTGCTCTCCATCGTCATCGGGCTGCAGACGGTGGGGGTGGTGCTGATGAGCGCCATGGTGGTGGCGCCCGCCGCGGCGGCGCGGCAGTGGACGGACCGCATGGGCGGGATGGTGGCGCTCGCCGGGGCGTTCGGGGCGCTGGCCGGGGTCTCCGGGTCGGTGCTCAGCTCGCTCACCGCGCGGCTCCCCACCGGCCCCACCATCGTGCTCTGTCTGACGGCGGTGGTGCTGGTCTCTCTCGCGCTGGCGCCCAACCGCGGGCTGGTGTGGGAGTGGGTGCGCGACCAGCGCAGCCGCCGCGCCCTGCAGACCGACGCGGTGCTGAGCGACCTGCGCGCCCTGGCCCGCCAGCACGACTCGCTCGACCACGGGCACTCCATCAAGGTGCTCGAGGCCATGCGCTTCGGGCGGGGCGGGGCTCGCTCCACGCTGGAGACGCTGGCCGAGCGCGGCTGGGCCCGCCGCACCGGCGCCGACGAGTGGTCCATCACCCCCGCGGGGCTGGCCGAGGCGGAGCGCCGCGCGCCGGGGAAGGACGAGGAGGAGCGCCCGTGATCCTCCCGGAACAGGAGATCCAGTGGATCGCGGCGGTGACGGCCGCGGCGTGCGCCCTCCCCGGGGTGTTCCTGGTGCTGCGGCGCATGGCGCTGATGAGCGACGCCATCAGCCACGCCATCCTGCTGGGGATCGTGCTGGCCTTCTTCGTCACCGAGAACATCGCCTCGCCGCTCCTCATCCTGGCGGCGGCGGCCACGGGGGTGCTCACCGTCACGCTGGTGGAGCTGCTCAACGGCACGCGGCTGGTGAAGGAGGACGCGGCGATCGGCATCGTCTTCCCCGCGCTCTTCAGCATCGGGGTCATCCTGATCTCGCGCTTCGCGGGGAACGTGCACCTCGACGTGGACGCGGTGCTGCTGGGGGAGCTCGCCTTCGCCCCCTTCAACCGGCTGGAGCTGTTCGGGATGGACGTGGGCCCGCGCACCCTCTGGGTGATGGTGGCCGTCCTGCTGCTGAACGCGGCCTTCCTCGCGGCGTTCTACAAGGAGCTCAAGCTCACCACCTTCGACGCGGCGCTGGCCGGGGCGCTCGGCTTCGCGCCGGGGCTGGTGCACTACGGCTTCATGACGCTGGTGTCGGTGACGGCGGTGGGGGCGTTCGACGCGGTGGGCTCGGTGCTGGTGGTGGCGCTGATGATCGCCCCGCCGGCCACGGCGTACCTGCTGACGGACCGGCTGCCGCGGATGATCGGGCTCAGCGTGGCGGCGGGGATCGGGAGCGCGCTGGCGGGCTACTGGATGTCGTACCTCTTCGACGTCTCCATCGCGGGCTCGATGGCGACGATGACGGGGGTGTGCTTCGGGCTGGCCTTCCTCTTCGCGCCGGAGCGGGGGGCGGTGGCGATCGCGCGGCGGCGGCACCGGCAGCGGTGGGAGTTCGCGCAGACCATGCTGACGATCCACCTGTTGAACCACGAGGCGTCGCCGGAGGCGGCCACGGAGAACCGGGAGAGCCACCTGCACGAGCACCTGCGGTGGGAGCCGGTGTTCGCGCGGCAGGTGGTGCGGCGGGCGCAGGGGGCGGGGCTGGTGGCGCGCGCCGGCGGCGACCGGCTGGCGCTCACCGACCGCGGGCGCACGGTGGCCCGCGAGGTGGTGGCGGCGGCGTGACCGAAGCGATCCTCGACCTGCCGCCGCCGGGCGGGTACGTGCGGCCGGTGGGATGGGAGTCGTACGACGAGGCGCCCGCGGGCGAGGCGTGGTCGCGCTTCGCCGCGGCGCTGGAGGAGGGGATCGAGGCGGGGCTGGCCGGCGACGGCGCGGAGGCGCTCCGCCGCTTCGACGCGGCCGAGCGCGCGCTTCCGCCTGACGGCGGGTACGGGCGGCTGCTGCTGGGGATCAACCGCGCGCAGGCGCTCCTGGCGACGGACGACGCGGCGGGTGCCGAGCGCGAGGCAGCGGCGGCGCTCCGGCTGGCCCGGCGCGAGAAGAACGAGCACTGGGTGGCCCTCGCCGGCCTGGGCGCGGCGCTGGCGCACCTGGCCCGCGGCCGGCGGAGCGCGGCACGGGCGCGGCTGGCGGAGGCCCTGCGCGGCTTCACCCGCCACGGCGAGCTGCTGCGGCGGGTGCAGTGCCACTTCCTATTGGGCGAGGTGGCCTACCTGGGCGAGGACATCGCCCGCGCCGGGACACACTTCCGCCAGGGGGCGGCGCTCGCCCGCGAGGCCGGCGAGCAGGAGTGGGTGGAGCTGCTCGGCCTCCGCTTCGAGCACCGCTGAACGAAGGGTGAGCTACTTGGTAGTTCTTCAGCGCCCGATGGCGGCCCGCTCGCGCTGGGCGCGGCGCTCCGACCGGCGGCGCGCCCGGCCCTGCTCGCGCGTCTCCTGCAGCTCCCGCAGGAACATCTCCGACGCGGTGGTGAAGGCGCCCTGCTTGCGCAGCTGCGTCAGCAGCACCCCGGTGAACTCCTGCACCGCCCGCCGCAGCGAGCTGTCCGAGGCGTAGCCGCAGGTATAGGCCACCGAGAGCACCGTCTGGCTCGGATCGTCCAGCAGCTCCGTGGCCAGCAGCACCCGCATCCACGCCAGCACCCGCCGCGGCGGCGGCAGGTCCGCCTGCTCGGCCCAGCGCAGCAGCGTGCGCTCCGAGAGCCGCAGCGAGGCCGCCAGGTCCCGCCCGTGCCCGCCCTCCGCCACCACCTCGGCCGCCGCCATCAGCAGCGTGCGCGCCCGCCCCGACAGGTTGGTGGGGAGCGAGCGCTCCAGCAGGCTCTGCAGCGGCCGGCCCTGCGCCGAGCGCAGCCGCCGCGAGATCGCCTCCAGGGTGTCCTCCTCGTCGAGCGCGATCACCTCCTTCACCCCCCACTCCCCCAGGGTGCGCAGGTCGCGTACGCGGCCGCGCCTCACCTCCAGCGCGGCGATCACCGTGGCCGCGGGGAACTCCCACAGCAGGGCGCGCAGCTCCGGCGAGAGCTCGGCCTCGGTGCCGTAGGTGCGGGTGTACGGGTCCACCACCACCAGGGCCGAGGGCGGGGCCTCCTTCAGCCCCTGCCGCAGCGACTCCCAGTCGGGGACGAACTGGCACTGGAAGCGCTGGTTCCCCAGGCGCCGCAGGCGCTCGCGGAAGAGGGCGTCCGAGTGCAGCACGAAGAGCGGGCGGGCGATGGGTTGCATGATCTGTCTCTAACTATGGGATCGTCGGCGGAGATGGGCGTTCGGGTCACACCTGAAACACCCCCATCTTACCGGAAGTTCCCCGGCCTGTCCAGCTTTCTCCTTCTCCCGCCGCTTCGCCGCCCTCACACTTCCCGCCGCGCACGCGGGGCCGGCGTCCGCGCTGGATGTCTCTCCCGGCACGGACGGCGGCGCGCAGGAAGGCCAGCGCCGTGGCGGGCGCCGAGCGCTCCTCGGCCCAGCGCGCCACCTGCTCGCAGGCGTCGGCCACCTCGGCCGCGCGGACGGCGGCGGGCGCGCCCAGCAGCCGGGCCAACGTCTCCAGGGCGGGGCGCAGCGCCTCGTCCGGCGCCGCGGACTCCAGCG
>DASUNK010000748.1:0-12993 GCA_036277195.1 Longimicrobiaceae bacterium
CCCATGAACAAGCTGACGCTGGACGACCTGCAGGTGGAATCGTTCGCCACCTCCGACGCCATGGCGGCGGAGCGCGGCACCGTGCACGGCCAGGCGGCGATGGCGTGGGGCCCAAGCAAACCCTCCTGCATCTCCTGCTACGGCCCGACCGACCCCTGCATCTGCGACCCGCCTCACGGGCTGACCGAGCTCTGCTGATCGCTCGATCCCGGCAGTTGAAAGAGAGGACGCAGAGATCCGATTCAGGTCTCTGCGTCCTCTCTCGATTCTCCTCTGCGTGATCTTCTTCGTTTTCAGTCGAAGAGACCCATCTGCCCGCTGGGCGTGGGGCGCCGGAAGGCGGCGGTGGAGAGGGTGGGGAGATGGTTCACCAGCCCCGCCCTTCGGCACGAGGTCTCGAAGAGCATTCGCATCTGCTCGGCGAAGATCCCCTCGCCGCGCATGCGCGAGCCGAAGCGCGGGTCGTTGAGCCGGCCGCCGCGGATGGCCTTCACCCGGTTCAGCACCTTCTCCTTCCGCTCGGGGAAGTGCGTCTCCAGCCACCCCTCGAACAGCTCCTTCAGCGCGTACGGCAGCCGCAGCGGGATGTAGTTGGCCGCCACCGCGCCCGCGGCGGCCACCGCGGCCACGATGGCGGGGATCTCGTGGTCGGTGAGCCCGGGGATGACCGGCGCCACCAGCGCGCGCACGGGAACGCCCGCCGCCGTCAGCTTCTCGATGGCCTCCAGCCGCTTGCGCGGGGTGGAGGTGCGCGGCTCCAGCACGCGCTGCAGCTTCTCGTCGAGCGAGGTCACCGAGACGCACACGGCCGCCGCGCGGTGCGCCGCCAGCTCGCCCAGCAGGTCCAGGTCGCGAGTGACCAGGTGGTTCTTGGTGACGATCACCACCGGGTTGCGGAACTCGGCCAGCACCTCCAGGCAGCCGCGGGTGACGCGCAGCCGCCGCTCGGCGGGCTGGTAGCAGTCGGTGACGCCGCTCATGGCGATCGGCCGCGGCTCCCAGCGTGGCGACGACAGCTCGCGGCGGAGGAGCTCCGGCGCGTCCGTCTTCACCAGGATCTTCGTCTCGAAGTCCAGCCCGGCGGAGAAGCCGAGGTACTCGTGGGTGGGGCGGGCGAAGCAGTAGATGCAGCCGTGCTCGCAGCCGCGGTACGGGTTGACGCTGACGTCGAAGCCCACGTCCGGGCTGTCGTTGCGGGCGATGATGCTGCGCGAGGCGTCGCGCAGGAAGACGGTGCGCGGGCGGGCCGGCTCGTCCGGGTCGAACGACTCGGGGTCCGGCTCGAACTCCAGCCGCTCGAAGCGGTTCGGCGGGTTCTCCGCCGTCCCGCGCCCGCGGATGTGCACCAGCGGCCTCGGCTCCTGCATCGCTTCCCTCATGGTCCGGAAGATAAACCCGAACATCTTCCGAAGCAACCTTGCCGGCCCATCGTGGGGAGGGTATTCGGATGGAGATGAACAGGCTCGCGTGCGCCGCGCTGGCGCTGGGGCCGGTCGGGCTGAAGGTCGTGGGCGCTCGGTCCGGGTTGTGCAGGTACGTCATCGCGGGCCCGGACAGGCTCCGGGACCTCACCGGGAGAAGGTGACGCGGATGTCGAACGACCTGGAGGATTTCGCCGTCGCGTTTTCCGGCGCACCCGTCTACCTGCTCGGCGACAGCCAGCTCCTCTTCTCGTCGCCCGGGGGGCGTCCGCTGCTGGCCCCGGCCGTGGACGCCATCGAGAGCGCGGAGCCGCGCGCGGCCTACGTGGGCGCCGCCAACGGCGACCGGCCCGAATATTACTCGATCTTCGAGGGCGCCATGGAGATGATCGGCGTGCGCGACCGGCGCATGATCCTCTCCGACTACTCCGCCCGGGACCGCGCGTACCTCCGCTCCGCCGACCTCATCGTCCTGGCCGGTGGCGACGTGGGCTTCGGGCTGCGCGTGCTGCGGGAGACGGGGATGGACGACGACCTCGACGAGCGGCGCCGGGAGGGCGCGGTGCTGGTCGGCGTCTCGGCCGGGGCGGTGCAGCTCGGCGCCATGGCCTGGCTCGGCGACGAGCCCGCCGACGGCGAGCTGGTGGGCGCGCTGGGGATCGTCCCCTTCTCGGTCGACGCGCACGACGAGGCCGGCGGATGGCGCCGCCTCCGGCAGATCGTGGCCCGCTCGCTCCCCGGCAGCGTCGGCATCGGCGTGCCCTTCGGCGGCGGGATCATCCACCACCCCGACGGCGCCGTGGAGCCGGTGGGGCGCAGCGCCGTGGAGCTCCGCCTGGACGACGCCCGGATCGTCGAGTCGATCCTGTACCCGCCCGACCGGGTTCCGCCGCCGGCGAGCGATACCAGAGCGCAAGGCTGACGACGTACGCCGGGTTGTAGCCCAGCTGCGGATACGGCCGATGCGGCCGCGGCTTCGTGTGACCTGCCCCTCAGCCGAGGGGGACGCCGGTCTGCTGGGCGACGCGCTCCAGCGCCTCCACCACCGGCCGGATGACGGGGACCCCCTCCCGCCGCCGCACCTGTTCCGCGCGGCGGTTGGGATCACCGGGGATCAGGGGGCCCGCGGTGCCCTCGGCGGGCCGGGTCGCCCGGAGCGTGCGGATCCAGTCATCCACCTGGCGTCCGAACTCCGCCGGATCGGCGAACGCGGCCACCTGGAACGCGCCGAACAGGTGCCCCACCCCCTTTCCCACGGTCCGCGCCGGCGGCGGCAGGTGCGCGGGGAACGGCGGCGCGAAGGGCCCCCAGCTGGCACCCCCCAGAGGTCCGCAGAGCAGGTCCACCATCGCCCCGAGGCAGTACCCCTTGTGCGCGCCGCGCTCGCGGTCGGACCCCAGCGGAAGGAGCGCGCCTCCGTCCAGCATCGCATGCGGATCGGTGGTCATCCGGCCGTCGCGGTCTATGGCGCACCCTTCCGGGATGGAGGTCCCCCGGCGCGCCGCGTCCTCCACCTTGCCGAAGGCGAATGCGCTGGTGGTGAGGTCGATGACCACCGGCGGCTCCTCCAGCGCGGGGAACGCGATCGCCAGGGGGTTGGTCCCCAGCATCTTCTCGGCGCCCCACAGCGGCGCCACCTGCGGCGGGGAGTTGGTCATCGCCCAGCCGATCAGGCCGCGAGGCAGCGCCTGCAACGGGTAGTACTCGCCCGCCCCGAAGTGATTGCTGTTCCCCACGGCCACCCAGCCGGTCCCCACCCGCTCCGCCTTCTCCATCGCCAGCTCGTTGGCGCGCGGGCCCACCACCAGCCCCAGCCCGTTGTCTCCGTCCACCGTGGCCGTGGCGGGCGTTTCCCGGACCGTCCGGATGCGCGGGCGCGGGTTGATGCGCCCCTGCGCGAGCATCTCCACGTACTGGTGGAGCCGCGCCACTCCGTGCGTGTCGATGCCGCGCAGGTCCGCGCTGGCCAGCACCGCCGCCGCGAGGCGCGCGTCGTCGGGGGGCACGCCCAGGCGGCCGAACACGCGGACCGAGAACTCCTCCAGCCGGTCGATGGGAAACCGCTGCACGGCCGCCATCTCGGCCGGCCCGGGGCTCTGCGGGACGGCCGCGGGGGAATGGGGTTCTATGGGCACGGAGGGGACACGGAGGGGCAGGGTTCTGCGGGACGAGGAAGTTTCGCGTCAACGTTATCCGACTTCGAGTGACAAAAC
Organism: Longimicrobiaceae bacterium; assembly: GCA_036277195.1. Lineage (GTDB taxonomy): Bacteria > Gemmatimonadota > Gemmatimonadetes > Longimicrobiales > Longimicrobiaceae > Longimicrobium. The sequence continues at coordinate 3,635 of DASUNK010000748.1, forward strand.
AACCCTTTCTCCCGGGGCCCCGCCGGAATCCGGATGGGGACACCGACCGCGCGCCGGGGCGACCTCGCTCCGTGGCGTGGGGCCCGGCCCCCTTGACACCTCACGGGCGCGCCGCTAGCCTGGGGGGCTTGCACAACGCACCCCGGCGGCGCCCCTTTCAGGCCTGCGTGGAGCACTTGCGCACGCCCGGTCCACGCCCCAAATCCGCAGATTTCTTCGCATCGCGGCGCCCGGCGCGGGTTGACGCGGGTCCCATCCGTACCCCCCTCACCGGAGGAGCAGCCATGGCAACGATCGAGCAGGATGCCGTCAAGGTCCCCGCCATCGAGAGCGCGCTGCTGCTGGAGGGCATCGACTACGTGGAGCTGTACGTGGGCAATGCCTACCAGGCGGCGCACTTCTATCGCACCATGTTCGGGTTCCGTCCGGTGGCGCGAGCGGGGCTGGAGACGGGCGTGCGCGACCGGCTCTCGATCGTCATGGAGCAGGGCGACATCCGCCTGGTGCTCACCAGCGGGCTGGACCCCGACGCGCCGATCGCCCGGCACACGGCGCTGCACGGCGACGGCGTAAAGGACGTGGCGTTCCGGGTCAAGGACGTGGACTCCGCCTTCCAGACCGCGGTGCGTCGCGGCGCCAGGCCGGTGTCGCCCCCGCAGGTGCACGAGGACGAGCACGGCCGCCTGGTGCGCGCCACCATCGGCGCCCCGGGCGACACGGTGCACTCGCTGGTGGAGCGGCATGGCTACGCCAACACGCGGTTCCCGGGGTTCGAGGCCATCACCGACGCGCCGGCCACCCGCCCCGTCGGGTTCCTGGAAGTGGACCACGTGGCGGTGAGCATGGAGCAGGGGCAGCTGGACCACTGGGTCGCCTTCTACAAGGACGTGCTGGGCTTCCACCAGTCGCACCACGAGATGGTGTGGACCAAGCACAGCGCCATGAACTCCAAGGTGGTGGAAGACGCCTCGGGGAAGGTCAAGTTCCCCATCGTGGAGCCGGCCCACAACGGCGGCAAGTCGCAGGTGCAGGAGTACCTGAACTTCAACCACGGCGCCGGCGCGCAGCACGTGGCCTTCCTGTCGCACGACATCCGCGCCACGGTGCGGGCCATCCGCGAGAACGGCGTGCGCTTCCTGCGCATCCCCTCCACCTACTACGAGGTGCTGGAGGAGCGCGTGGGCGCCATCGAGCCCGCGGTGATGGCGGAGCTGCAGGAGCTGGGCATCCTGGTGGACTCCGACGACGACGGGCGTCTGCTGCAGATCTTCAGCGAGCCGATCGAGGCGCGCCCCACCATGTTCGTGGAGGCCATCGAGCGGCAGGGCGCCCAGGGCTTCGGCTCCGGGAACATCAAGGCGCTCTTCGAGGCGGTGGAGCGCGAGCAGGAACGGCGCGGGAACATCTGATGACGGAAGCCGCGATGGAAGCGCCCGCGCTGCGGCTGGCGGCGTGGGCGCGACGCTCGGGCACGTCGGCGCTGCAGACCATGCTGTCGGTGGGCACGCGCCCGGGCACGATCTCGCTGGCGCTGGGGCTTCCCGCGCCGGAGCTGTTCCCCGCCGCGGAGTATGGCAGCGCGTCGGCGGCGGTGCTGCACGAGAACCCCGCCGCCCTGCAGTACTCGCCGCCGCACGCGCCGCTGCAGACGCAGGTGGCGGCGCTGATGGCGCAGCGCGGGGTGGCGTTCGCGCCGGAGCAGGTGTTCCTGACCGCGGGGGCGCAGCAGGGGCTCAGCCTGCTCGCCCGGCTGCTGCTGGAGCCGGGCGGGGAGGTCATCGCCGAGACGCTGTGCTACACCGGCTTCCAGCAGGCGGTGGAGCCGTTCTCGCCCCGGCTGCTGACCGTGCCCACGGACCCGGAGACGGGGATGGACGTGGACGCGGTGGAGGCGCTGCTGGCCGGGGGCGCGCGCCCCGCCTTCATCTACACCGTGCCGGACGGGCACAACCCGCTGGCGGTCAGCATGCCGCAGGTGAAGCGGGTGCGGCTGGCGGAGCTGGCGCGCCGCTACGGCGTGCCGATCGTGGAGGACGACCCGTACGGCCTGCTGGCGTACGACGGTCCCCCGGCGCACCCGCTGCGGGCGCTGGAGCGCGAGTGGGTGTTCTACGTGGGGTCGTTCTCCAAGGTGCTGGCGCCGGCGCTCCGGCTGGGGTGGCTGATGGTGCCGGAGCACCTGGTGCCGCTGCTGGCGATCTCCAAGGAGGCCAGCGACATCAACACCGCCACCTTCTCCCAGCGGGCGGCGTCGCGGTACCTGGAGGGCGGGCACCTGCCGGCTCACCTGTCCATGCTGCGCCGCGAGTACCGCCGGCGCCGCGACGCGATGATCGCGGCGCTGGAGAAGCACTTCCCCGCCGGCGCGCGCTGGCGCCGTCCCGCGGCCGGCGTGTTCGTGTGGGTGGAGCTCCCGGACGGGCTCGATGCGGGCGACGTGCTGCGCGTGGCGCTGCAGCAGAGGGTGGCGTTCGTCCCCGGGCACGCCTTCGCCGCGGACGGCAGCCGCACGGGCAGCAACTGCATGCGCCTCAACTTCTCGCACTCCCCCCCGGAGATGATCGACGAGGCCGTGGCGCGGCTGGGGCGCGCCCTGCAGACCGCGGCGCCCTGAGCGCCGCACGCCAGGACGGCTGATGAACATCAAACCGGCCCCGCCGCTGCACGGAGTCACGCTGAGCTCTCCCACCGCCGTGCTTTCCGAGTCTTCCAGCAGACAGGGAGGGCGTACGAGGCCTCGGGGGGTGCTCTCCACCATCGGCAACACCCCGCTGGTGCCGCTCGAGCGGCTCTTCGCGGAGGCGGGGTTCGCCTGCCACGCCAAGCTCGAGGGGTTCAACCCGGGCGGGAGCTCCAAGGACCGCGCGGCGGCGGCGATCCTGGAGCACGCGCTGGCCAGCGGCGCCGTGGGCCGGGACACCCTGGTGGTGGAGGCGAGCTCCGGGAACACCGCGATCGGCCTGGCCCAGGCCTGTGCCTACCACGGGCTGCGCTTCCGCTGCATCGTCGACGCGAAGACCACCTCGCTCAACCTCTCCATCCTGCGCGCCTACGGGGCGGAGATCGAGGTGGTGGACCGCCCGGACCCGGCAACGGGGGAGCTCCTCCCGGCCAAGCTGCGGCGCGTCCAGGAGATCCTCGACACCGTGGAGGGGAGCTTCTGGGCCGACCAGTACGCGAACGAGGAGAACGCCGGCGCCCACTACCGGGCCACGATCCAGGAGATCCTGGCCGACCTGGCCCCGGCGCCGCTCGACTACCTCTTCGTGGCCACCTCCACCTGCGGCACGCTGCGCGGGTGCGTGGACTACCTGTACGACCAGGGGGCGCCCACCCGGGTGATCGCGGTGGACGCCGTGGGGAGCCAGATCTTCTCGACGGTGAAGCACCGCCGCCTGATCCCCGGCCTGGGCTCGGCCATCCGCCCGCCCCTCTGCCCGGACCCGGGCTCCTGCCGCCCCGTCTTCGTGACCGACGCGGAGTGCGTGGCCGGGTGCCGCCGGCTGCTGCGGCGCGAGGCTATCCTCGCCGGCGGCTCGTCGGGGGGCGTGGTGGCGGCGGTCGAGCGGCTCCGCGGCGAGATCCCCGCGGGGTCGACCTGCGTGGCCATCCTCCCCGACCGCGGCGACCGCTACCTCGACACCATCTTCAGCGACGCCTGGGTGGAGGCCAACCTGGGCGACATTGCGCACCTCTGGAGCGACGAGCAGGAGCCTCCCCTTGCACGCTGACGACATGCTGGTCCTGGGCGCGCGCGAGGTCGAGGGCGCGCTGCACGGCCGCGAAGACGAGGTGATCGACGCGGTCCGGAGGGCGTACGAGGCCCAGGCGCGGGGCGAGACCTCGCTCCCGCACTCGAGCTTCCTGCGCTTCCCGGACAGCGAGGAGGACCGGATCATCTCGCTCCCCGCCTACCTCGGCGACGGCTTCCAGCTCGCCGGGCTGAAGTGGATCGCGTCCGTCCCCGGGAACGTGCGCCGGGGGATGGAGCGGGCCTCGGCGGTGGTGATCCTGAACGACCGCGACACCGGTCGCCCGCGGGCGATCCTCGAGGGCTCCATCATCAGCAAGCAGCGCACGGCCGCGAGCGCCGCCCTGGCCGCCCGCGTGCTGCGCGGCGGCCGCGCGCCGGAGGCGGTCGGCTTCGTGGGGTGCGGCCCCATCAACGCCGAGGTGGCGCACTTCCTGGCCGTGGTGTGGCCGGAGGTGCCGCGCTTCGTGGTCTTCGACCTGGACGAGGCGCGGGCCCGCCGCTTCGGCGAGGGGATCGCGGCCGGGCGCCCCGGCGCCGAGCTCCGGGTGGCCGCGAGCGTGGAGGAGGTGCTCGCGGCGGCTCCCCTCACCGCCTTCGGCACCACCGCCATCCGCCCGCACGTTCACGACCTCTCCGTCTGCCCGCCGGGGGCCACGCTCCTGCACGTGTCGCTGCGCGACCTGGCGCCCGAGGCCATCCTCGCCCACCACAACGTGGTCGACGACCTCCACCACGTGAACCGGGCGCAGACCTCCATCCACCTGGCCTCGGAGCTGGCCGGGAACACCGACTTCGTCCACGGCTCCCTGGGCGAGATCCTGCTGGGGAGGGTGGAGCCGCCGCCGCACGACGGGCGATTCGTCATCTTCAGCCCCTTCGGGCTCGGCACCCTGGACCTCGCGGTCGCCGACCTCGTCCAGCGCGTCGCGCGCGGCCGCGGCGAGGGGGTGCGCATCCCCTCCTTCTTCCCCCCCTGAAGCGGCGCCCGGCGGAACCGGCAGATTCAGCGCGCAGGTGCCAGTGGATAGGTGCGGACTCCCGGGTACACACCGCCGCCGACATGCTGTTCCGCTTCTACGTACACACCCCAGGGAAGCCTCGCTCCGTCATCCACCGTAAGACCGAAGTGAAGAATGCGATCCCTCGACTCCGCTCCCTGCGATCCATGTCCGCCACCCACGTGCGAATGGCCATGATACAGGGTGGCCGACCAGCTTCCCCCGATATACGCAGCGTCGCGGCCTCGACGAGCCGCGAGATCGACTCCCCCGCCAAACGCCACGCCACAGGAAAGGTCCACCCCCGCACCCTTCCCCCAGATGGTGCCCGCCGGCAGGAACACATAGCTCGGCCAATCGAGCTGCTTCCCATCCGGTCCGTAACCATGGTCGATGAAGAACGGCCTCGCATCCAGTCCCGCGTTAGCGGCTTGCCCCATCCCGAGCACTTGCCTGAAGAAGGCTGTGATGGTTCGGCGCGAACGCCGATCGCTGGATGAATTCTCAGGCGCCGCGATCAGCCACCGGAACAAATCCTGGATGGTCAGGCCGTCAACGAGCACCTGGTGACGATTGACCACGTAGTCGGCGAGCTCGCTGGCCTGGCTCGGAAGACGCGCCTCGATGAACGCTTCGAGCTCGGCCGAGGAGAGAACTCCAGACCGCAGCGCGGCCAGTGCCGCACGACCTTCCTGCGCGAGCGCGGCAATGGACTGTGCACGTCCGTTGGGCCGGACGCCCAGAACGGCATCTGCGAGCCTGGCTCCAAAAACGAAGGCCCGTTCTCGTGCTTTCACACGCGCGGCACGCTCCAGGACTTCCAGGAACGGGCGCTCCGGCAGGTCGGTGTGAGGGTCGATCGTGTCGTGAGTATCCGTCACCTGCAATGCAAGCGCACGCTCATGGCATGGGCGGAACCGCGTCACGATCTCTTCCACGACCTCCAGGTGCGGCTCGATATCCAATGACGGAAGCTCACCGAGACACTCGGCGATGCAATCCAGGCACTGCCCACGCACATCGAGAGTGACCATGCATGAATCGGAAACGATCGTGCGCACGGTCTCTCGAACGGCAATCTCGCCCATCGCCGTACCGGCGTTCTCACGGCACACGCGTCCGAGAAGGTCGACCAGCCGGTGGCGCCAACGCTGCTTTTCAGTATTCAGCCACGATGTCAGATGGATGTCCGATCTCAGGATCTGACCGAGATTCATCAGGATAGCGGGCCCGTCTGGCCGCGAGCTCACCGCGTCGTAAAGCAGGTCGAGAATCACCTCCCGCACGTCGGGTACGTCGGTCTCGGCGGCCAGCCAGTTCATTCCAAAGCCATTGATGCCGTACAAAAGGTCCAGCATCTCCGAGTCATGGAGGAACGGATTCGCACCGCTGCGCAGCGCGGATGCAAGCGCTTCGAGCCGTCTCGCGATCGCAGCGGAATCCCGGGTCGGTGCTTCGTCCATTGTCGTTCAGCCGCAGATGGCGATAAACCGGTTCAACTCGCCGGCCAGATCAATCGGCCGCGAGCGTAGAATGTGAACCGACCGCGCCCGGTAGCGTGAGCCCGCTGTAAACGCGAACCGGGCGTGCTGGCTCGCCACGTGCCCTACCTTCGAATCCGTGCGAACAGCTTCGCTTTATCCATCACATCGACCACCTTCCGATTGAAGGTGAGATCACTGAGCTGCGGAGAATCGGTAACAAATCGCGAGTACGTGTCGAAGAGGCATCGCGCAAGCATGTCATCGGGCAGCTTCGCGACCCGTTGTTGCTCGGTCGACCCATCGGTATTGTGGCCGGAGTACTCGATGACCACGCTGGTATGGTCGTCTCCCGTGACCGGCAGGAACGCTTCGATGTGTTCAGTGTTGGGAAAGCGCAGCTTCAACACCCGCGTGCGTGTCAGCGCATCGAGAGATGAGACGAGGACCGCAATGCACTCATCCAGCTCCAGGACAATGATGCCGACCCCCATGTTCGGGATGACCTGGCACGGCTCGGTGTCCACCTCCCGATAGTGCATGTGCCGCACTTCGGCGCGAAGAAGTCTGTATCGCGACGCATCGGTGAGGTGCAGCGCCGTGGCTATCTGATGCGGCAACTCAACGTCCATGACGGATTCCGGCCTTGAGCGCCCGGCCAGCGTTGGAGTTATCCGCGGCTTCGACATTTCGAATTCCAGGTAGTGGGGCTGCTGTCCTACCTGTCGGATCTTGTCCTTGCAGCTGGCGACGGAGCGACTGTACAGATACGGATTGATCACGGCGATGCTGGCGCCCGTACGCTCAGCGATACGCTGCATCTCATCGACGTCAGCGGTGTTGGCAGCGCAAGGTTTCTCGACGATGATCCGCCGAAATCCGGCCTCGGTCGCGGCGCGCAGGGCTGATGCGTGATCGTCTGCGGGCGTGCAGATATGCACGATCGTATGATCCGGATCGACGCCGGTCAGATCCGCGAGCGAGGTCGCGCAGCTTATCCCTCGGGGATCGTATCCATAGTCGTATTTGAGACGATGCAGCGCGCGTTTGATTCCCACTTCCGCAGCGTCGACAAGACCGACGACAGCCCGGAATGGTGAAGCTGCGGCCCCGTCATGGCGAATTTTCTCCAGGATGGGAATGTGTAGACCCAACCCTGCTCGTCCCAGGCCGACAACCACTGCGCCCAGACCTTGAGCAGGCACAGTCTCATCCGACACATGCAGGTCGGCCGGCAGCAGCTGGGCCGTGGTCGTCGAGTCAGCCATTTCGTTGCTCGGTTCGAGGTGGGACACCGGCCGGGTGCGGTGCCGACGGTCAGATCTTCACCCGCCGGATTTGTCAGGTTTACCTTGCCGTAAACACCGGGTCGCCACAGTACACGAACGACTCTCCCGTGCCATGCCGCCCAACCCGGTGCGCATCTTTTGTGTCAACGCAGGATCACTGTTCCTCAAGTTTAAGGGAGGCGGTCATTTTCTCGCAAGCTCTTATCTGACAGGAAGTAAGAATAAGACAATCTGTTGATCGCATCGCCAGCGGAGGTACCGTCGAGCGAAGGGGAGGGAGATTTCGCCGCGCGGCGGCGGCGTGGAGGTGCTGCGCTCTCAGACGCCTCTGCGGCTCATGTCATTGGAAGGTCGAAAACAGGTCGTGCGTCGGAAATGAGGTGACGCCCGCAAGCGCATTCCATAGTGCGGCATCGAGCTCGGCGTCGAAGTTGGTTCCGGAGCGAGCGTTGAACAGCGCGACCCACGAGAAGTTGTGATACGAGCGCACGAGAATACTCGTCGTGCCGGACAGCGATCCCCCATGCGACCAGGTCGCGTCGCCCTGGGTTGGGCGAACCAGCCATCCACCTGCGTAGTAGCACGCGCCGGCACATAATGCAGGGCCGTTGCTGGTCATCTCCGCGACGAGTGCAGCGCTGAGGATGTCCGGACGATTGGCGCGGCCGTCGACGCCGGCCACGAATCGCAAAAGATCAACGGTCGACGAGACCCAGCCACCGTGTGCATCCATCGCTTCGACGTAGAAGCCCCCGTAGGTGATGGGCACCGTGGCTTCGCCCGGAAAAACGGAGGGCACCAGCGGCGCGGTCAGGCCCATCCCGGGTTCTCCTGGCAGATAGTACTTCACCTCGTCTGCGAGCGCGTCGCGCATGCGCGTCTTGCCCAGCCGCGTGCGATTGGCGCCCACGGGCTGCAGCACGCGTGTGCGCACGTAGTGCTCGTACGGCATGCCGCTCAAACGCTCGATCACGCGACCGAGAATGGCATAACCAAAATTCGAGTAGACGAACTTCGCGCCGGGATTGAAGTCCAACGGCATTCCCTTCATGTAGCGGATGACCGTTTCAGCGGACGCCGGCGCGGGCGCATTGACCGCGGCTGCGGCGGTCGCCGGCCGAAACATCGGGTCGAATCCGCCATTCGGTTTGTCACGATCCCAGCCCCCGGTGTGGTTGAGCAGCTGCCGAATGGTGATCTGCTCCCACCGCGGATCGACGGTCGCTCCCTGTGCAGGGGTGAGGTGCGCGATGAATGGCGCAGCGCGATCGTCGAGCTTGAGCTTGCCTTCTTCGACGAGCTTCATGATGGCGACGCCGGTGATCGGCTTGGACACGCTGGCGATGCGGAACAACGCGTCAGGCTGCACCGGCGTCTTGTTCTCGATATCCGCGTAACCAAAGCCGCGCGCGTAGATCAGCTTCCCATCGCGCAGCACCGCAACCGCGCCACCGGGAATGGCGTACTTCTGCATCAAAACGGGGATCTTCTGATCGTAAGACCCCATTCCCGGAACGGCAGCACCGGTGATCGGAATCTCCGATTGCGCAGGAGGCGTAACCGGAGTGGAGACACCTGCCGGGTCGCCGCCGCAGGAAAGCAGAACGGCGAGCCAGGCGATCCGAATCGTCGGGATCAGCGCGGGACGGAGACCGGCACCCGAGTCATTCACAGCTGACGGCCGGCTTGTATGTCTGGTTGTGCAAGCTGCCAGAGGCGCCACCGACCGCGGTGCCTCCGCCGGCGACCCAGATCAGACCGTCGACAAAGGCTGACCCGACGACTCCGTGAATGGGGATAGGCATGTTGGGGAGGCTCGACCATTGGTTGGTCCGAG
>DASUNK010000749.1:0-3537 GCA_036277195.1 Longimicrobiaceae bacterium
TGCTCGCCCTCGCCACGCTGCTGCTCCCGCTGGCGGGTCCGCGGGGTGGCCCGGGCCCCGTGGCGGTGGCGCCGGCCGCCGGCCCGCCCCCGGTGTACGTGCAGTTCCGCCTGGAGGCCGCGGGCGCCCGCGACGTGCGCCTGGCCGGCACCTTCACCGGGTGGGAGCCCTCGGTGGCCCTGCGCCAGACCGCCCCCGGCGAGTGGACGGCCCTGGTGCCGCTGCGTCCCGGCGTGCATGATTACGCGTTCGTGGTCGACGGCACCACCTGGGTGGCGGATCCGCACGCCACCCGCGTGGACGACGGCTTCGGCGGCAAGAACAGCCGGATCTCCCTACCCTCGCTGGTGAACCACACCTGATGCACCTCCGGCCGGCCACCGCCGGCTGGCTGGCGCTCCTCCTGGCTCTCCCCGCCGCGGCGCGCGCACAGGGGTGGGCCGTGGACGTCGCCGCCGGCCGCGCGGTGCACGACCCCCTCTCGGCCCGCATCGGCACCACCGTCGCCTCGCTCGGCCTGGGCTACGACGGCGGGAACGGCGCCCGCTGGCTGTACCTCTCCGCCGGGGTCCCGCTCGGCGGCTCGGGCCCCACCTGGGGCGCGGGCGGCGCCGGCGGCTGGCTGGGGGTGGAGCGCGGCGGCCTGTCGCTCGGCGCCCAGCTCGCGGCCCACCTCTTCGGCTTCGGCAGTGCGGGCGAGAACCCCGCCGGCGGCGGCGCGGCGCTGGAGGTGCTCCCCACCGCCGCGCTCACCCGCGGGCCCTTCCGCGGCGAGCTCTACGCCGGCCTCACCGCCCCCGCCGACGTGCTGGGCGACTCCACCGACGCGCGCGCCTTCTTCGACTCCGGGGTGCGCCTGGGCTTCTCGCCCCGCGCGGACCTGGAGGTGGGCGCCGAGGCGCGCTACCTGGCGGGCGAGGGCGGATCGTGGCCGTACGCCGGCGCCGCGGCGCGCGTGGCCCCCGCCTGGGGCGAGGCGTGGGCGTACGCGGGGGCGTGGCTCGGCGGCGACCTCCCCGAGCCCGCCGCCGCGCTCGGGGCCGGGGCCAGCTACCGGATCGACCGGCGCACCGAGGTGGCGGCCGAGGTGCGGCAGGAGCCGGTGGACCCGGTGTACTTCAATCCCGCGCGGCGCACCTGGACGCTGCAGCTGCGCCGGCGTCTGGGGCGGCTCGCCGCCGCCGAGGCGCCGGCCCCCGCCCTCCTCCCCGAGGTGGCGGGCGGGCGCGTCACCTTCCGCCTCCCGCGGGCGGAGCACGCCCAGCCGCCCGCGGTGCTCGGCGACTTCAACCGCTGGCAGCCGGCGCGCATGGCCGCCGCGGGACGCTTCTGGACGGTGACGGTGCGCGTGGCCCCGGGCGTGCACCACTACGGCTTCCGCGGGGCCGACGGGCGGTTCTTCGTGCCGCCGCACCTCCCCGCGGTGGACGACGGGATGGGGGGCACCTCGGCCGTGCTGGTGGTGCCGTGAGCGCGCTCCGTCCGGGTGTGACCAGAGACGGGCGCGGCTCGTCTGTGTCGCGAGAGCGGCCGGAGGGCCGCGGAATCCGCAAGTGTATGGCAGGGATGAAGACGCGAATGGTGCTGGTGACGCTGCTGGCGCTGGCCGTCCTCCCGGGGGCGGCGGCGGGGCAGCGCACCCCGGAGCAGCGGATCGCGGCGGCGCGGCAGCGCGCCGAGACCACCGGGATCCCCGTGCAGCTCCTCGACGACAAGGTGGCCGAGGGGCGGGCGAAGGGCGTGCCGCCCGAGCGCATCGCCGCGGCGGTGGAGCGCCGGCTGACCTCGCTCACCCGCGCCCGCCAGGTGATGGCAAACGCGCGCACGGTGAGCGCGTCGGACATCTCCGTCGGCGCCGACGCGGTGGAGGCGGGGGTGAGCGAGGCGGTGCTGTCCGCGCTCGCCACCCGGGCGCCGCCGGCGCACCGCTCGGTGGCGATCTTCGCCCTCACCGAGCTGGTGCGCGGGGGCGCGGCCTCGGAGGTGGCGCTGGAGCGGGTGCAGGCGGCGCTGGAGCGCGGCCCCGAGGCGCTGCGCGCCCTCCCGGGACAGGACGCGCCGGGAGCGCGCAACGAGCGCGGCCCGCCGCCCGGCCGGGGGCAGGGCCAGGGGAACGCCCGGGGCCGGGGCCGCGGCCAGGGCGGGGGAGGCGGTCCGCCCTCCTCCGTCCCCGGCCCGAGCCGGCGGCCCGAGCGGGACAAGGACAAAGGCGGGAAGAAGCCCTGACGCTTCCACCCGTTTTCGCGCTTTCGGGCCAGGGGCGCTGTCTCTTCGCGGGACGGCGCCCTTTCGCCGCGCTCCCGCCGAACCGCGCCGTGCGCCCGGTGTACCGTTGGTCCCCCACCTTGCGAGGACGTTGACGGATGATTCAGCTGACCGAGGCCGCGCGCGAGATGATCCAGTCGCTGGTGGACGCGGAGGTGATGCGCGACCCCGCGCTCCGCATCCGGCTGGCGCCCGAGGGCGGGCGGCGCAGCGCGCTGGACGGGAAGTACGAGATCCTGCTGGTGGAGCGCGAGGACAAGGAGAAGACGGAGATCGCCATCAACCTGGACGGCATCCGCGTGCTCCTGAACCTCGACACCTCGGACCTGCTGAGCGGCGCCGTCATCGACTGGGCGGGGACGGCCGGCGGCTTCCGGGTGGACCGGGAGCGCCCCCGCCGCCCGGTTCGTCCCCACAACGCCACCGGGACGGTGGGCGTCTCGGGGCCGCTGGCGGAGCGGGTGCAGGCCGTCTTCGACGACTACATCAACCCCCGCATCGCGGCGCACGGGGGCGCGGTGGAGCTGCTGGACGTGGCCGACGACACCATCTTCGTGCGGATGACGGGCGGCTGCCAGGGGTGCTCGGCCTCGGCGGCCACGCTGCGGCTGGGGGTGGAGCGGATGGTGCGCGAGGAGGTGCCCGAGATCCGCGAGGTGGTGGACCTCACCGACCACGACGCGGGCGAGAACCCGTACTTCTCCGACGAGGACGACCCGTACGCCTACTGAGGAAGGGGCTCACACGGAGGACACGGCGGTCACGGAGCAGCCCTCCGTGTCCTCCGTGTCCTCTGTGTGATACCCTGATCTGTACGCCGCCCGGTACGAAGCGTGCAGCCCCGGTGGTCGTAATCCTTCAACACTGCGGCGCGGAACGATGAAGCGGCTGGTTTCCCTCTGGGTGTGGGTCAGCTCCTCGCTGGTCGCCCTGTTCTGGTTTCCCCTGCTGACGGTCCTCTTCGCCGTCACCGCGCCCTTCGATCCGGGGCGCTACGCCGTGGGGCGGTGGTTCCGCCGCGCCGCGCAGGTGGCGGTGGCGCTCAACCCGCTCTGGCGCTTCCGCGTCACGGGCGTGCGCATCCGCGACCCGCGGCGCCCCTACGTGGCCGTGGCCAACCACGAGTCCTTCGCCGACATCTTCCTCCTCTCCCACCTGCCCTGGGAGATGAAGTGGCTCTCCAAGGAGGCCATCTTCAGGATCCCGGTGATGGGGTGGATGATGCGCATGGCCGGCGACGTCGCCGTGACCCGCGGCGACCGGGCGAGCCGC
>DASUNK010000750.1:0-5956 GCA_036277195.1 Longimicrobiaceae bacterium
GCTCCCGGCGGTGCGCGCCGCGCGGCTGCGCGCCCGGGCCGAGCGCGCCGGCGCCCGGGCCGCGGTGGCGGGGTACCTCCCCACCGTCTCGATCAACGTGCTGCAGGGGTACCAGGCTTTCCCCCTCAACGCCCGCCTCCCCTTCGAGGGCGGCGAGCTGCGCGAGGTGGAGTGCCCCCCCGGCTCGCAGGCGGGGCGGGTCTGCACCGAGCAGAACGGCGGCTGGTTCACCGACCGCTCCTTCGGGCTGGTGGTGAGCTGGCCGATCTTCGACGGGCTGCGGGCGCGCTCGGACGTGTCGCTGGCCCGCGCCCGCGCCCGCGTGGCCGAGATCCAGGCCGACCAGACGCGCGAGCAGGCGGGGGTGGAGGCCGAGCGGGCGCGCGCCGAGCTGCGCCGGGCGCAGGCGCTCTTCGACGCCAGCCGCCAGAACGCCGCCGAGGCCGAGGAGGCGTTCCGCCTGGCCTCGCTGCGCTACGGCCGCGGGCTGGGGACGCAGCTGGACGTCTCCGACGCGCAGGTGGCGCTGCTCACCGCCCGCACCAACGAGGCGCGCGCCACGCACGAGCTCTACCTGGCGGCCGCCGTCCTGGCCCGCGCCCTGGGCCAGCCCCTGCCGCTGCCCTGACCTCACCGACGAGACGAGTCACCCGGATATGCACGCACGCACCCTCTCCCTCGCCGCGCTGGCCCTGGCGCTCGCCGGCTGCGGCGGCGACGCCGGCGCCAACCAGGCCGCTCCCGGCGCCGCCAAGGGCGGCCCCGGCGGCGGGCCGGGCGGGCCCAGCGTCACCCTGGCCGCCTCCGACGTCGCCTCGCCCCAGCGCGTCGCGCTGGAGGACGCCATCCCCATCACCGGCACCCTGGAGCCGCTGGAGCGCAGCGAGGTGCGCGCCCGCACCGAGGGCGACCTGGTGGGCGTCTACGTGCGCGAGGGCGAGGCCGTCCGCGCCGGGCAGCTGCTGGCGCTCTTCGAGGAGGAGGACCAGGCCGGCGAGCGCCGCAGCGCCGACGCGGACCTGGCCGCCGTCCGCACCGAGCTGGGCACCGCCCAGTGGAACCTGGAGCAGACGCGCGAGCTCTTCGCGCAGGGCGCCGTCCCCGAGCGCGACGTGCGGCTGGCCGAGCAGCAGGTGGCCTCGGCCCGCGCCCGGCTGACCGCCTCCGAGAGCCGCCTGCAGAGCAGCCGGCGCCGGGTGGGCGAGACGCGGGTGCTGGCCCCCGCCTCGGGGGTGGTGGAGCGCCGCGCCGCCAACCCGGGCGAGCACGTGAGCCGCGGCGCCGCGCTCTTCACCCTGGTGCGCGGCGACGTGCTGGAGCTCTCCGCCGCCGTCCCCGAGCACCGCGCCGCGGGGGTGGCCGCAGGGCTCCCCGTGCACTTCACCGCCGGCGGGCGCGAGTTCGGCGGGCGCGTGGCCCGCGTAGGCCCCTCCATCGACCCCGCCTCGCGCGCCGTCACCGTCTACGTGCGGGTGCCCAACCGCGACGGCGCCCTCAAGGCCGGCACCTTCGCCACCGGGCGCATCGTGGCGCGCGTGCTCGACGGGGTGCTGGTGGTCCCCGCCGCCGCGCTGCGCGAGGGGCGCGAGGGCGCCCGCCCCTTCGTCTACCGCGTGGTCGACGACAAGATCGACGTGGCCGAGGTCACCACCGGGCTGGCCGACGAGGCCCGCGGGGTGGTGGAGATCGTGGACGGGCTCGCCGAGGGCGACCGGGTGGTGGTGGGGAACGTGGGGATGCTGGGGAAGGGGATGCAGGTGCGGATGGCCGGCGCGGGCGGCGGGCGCGAAGGCGCCCGGCCGGCCGGCGGCGGCAGGTAACCAGCGCGAGGCAGCCAGGCCATGTTCCTCTCCGACGTATCGATCCGCCGCCCCGTGTTCGCCACCATGATGATGGTGGCGCTGGTGGTGCTCGGCGTGGTCTCGTACCAGCGGCTCGCCATCGACGAGTACCCGGACGTCACCTACCCGGTGGTGATCGTCCAGACGCAGTACCCCGGCGCGTCGGCGCAGTCGATGGAGCGCGAGGTGTCGCGCCCGATCGAGCGCGCGCTCAACACGGTGCAGGGGGTGCGCGAGCTGACCTCCACCAACCTGGAGGGCACCTCCATCGTCCGGGTGCTGCTGAACCTCGACGTGAACGTGGCCGAGGCGCAGCAGGACGTGCAGAGCAAGGTGGCGCGCATCCGCCGCCAGCTCCCGCGCGACATCGACGAGCCCGTCATCCAGAAGTTCGACCCCAACGAGCGGCCGATCATGTCGGTCGCCCTGCAGAGCGCGGAGCGGCCGATCCGCGAGCTCACCGACCTGGCCGAGCAGACTATCGCCACCCGCATCGAGGCGGTCCCCGGCGTGGGCGGGGTGAACGTCATCGGCGGCACGGCGCGGCAGATCCGGGTGGAGCTCGACCCCGAGGCCATGCGCTCGTACGGCCTCTCCCCGGCGCAGGTGACCGCGGCGCTCCAGCGCGAGAACCAGGAGGTCCCCGCCGGGCGCATCACCCGCGGCGAGAGCGAGCGGCTGGTGCGCGTCACCGGCCGCATCGAGGACCCGCGCGCCTTCGGCGCCGTCCCCGTGGCGGTGCGCGACGGCGTCCCGGTGCGCCTCTCCGACGTGGCGCGGGTGGTGGACGGCACCGTCGAGGCGCGCTCCGCCGCGCTGCTGAACGACACCCGCGCCGTCTCGCTCGACGTGCTCAAGGTCTCCGGCACCAACACGGTGGAGGTGGCCGACGGGGTGCGCGGGGTGATCGCCGAGCTGGGCCGCACCCTCCCGGGGGACGTGCGGCTCTCCGTGGTGCGCGACGACTCGCGGCGCATCCGCGCCTCGCTGCACGACGTGGAGCTCACCATCATGCTGGGCGCGGTGCTCACCGTGGCCATCATCTACCTCTTCCTCAACTCCTGGCGCTCCACGGTCATCACCGGGCTCACGCTCCCCATCAGCATCATCTCGGCGTTCTTCGTGATGTGGCTCTTCGGCTTCACGGTGAACACCATGACGCTGCTGGCGCTCTCGCTGGCCATCGGGCTGCTGATCGACGACGCCATCGTGGTGCGCGAGAACATCGTGCGCCACATGGAGATGGGGAAGGACCACCACGCCGCCGCCCGCGAGGGCACCAGCGAGATCGGCCTGGCCGTGACCTCCACCTCGCTGGCGGTGGTCGCCGTGTTCATCCCGGTGGCCTTCATGGGGGGGATGATCGGGAAGATCTTCTTCCAGTTCGGCGTCACCGTGGCGTTCGCGGTGCTGGTCTCGCTCTTCGTCTCCTTCACGCTGGACCCGATGCTCTCCAGCGTCTGGCGCGACCCGGAGGTGGAGCACGGGGCGGCCCACGCCGCCACCGGGCAGCGCCCGCGGCGGATGGGCCCGGTCCGCCGGCTCTCCTGGGCCTTCAACGCCTGGTTCGAGCGGATGGCGGACCGCTACCCCCGCGGGCTGCGGGTGGCGCTGCGCCACCGCGGCGTGGTGATGGCCGGGGCGCTGGGCTCGGTGCTGGCCGCCTTCTGGATCCTCGGCCGGGTGGGCTTCACCTGGATGCCGGACTTCGACGGCGGCGAGTTCAACGTCGGCTTCCGCACCCCGCCGGGCTCCTCGCTGGAGTACACGGTGGGGCGGGGGCAGGAGCTCGCCTCCTTCCTGCGCGGGCAGGAGGGGGTGGAGTTCACCTACCTCTCCGTGGGCGGCGGCTTCCGCGGCACCCCCAACGCCGGCTCCATCTACGTGCGGCTGGAGCCGCGCGAGGAGCGCCCCCTCTCGCAGCAGGAGATCCAGACCGAGCTGCGCGGCAAGCTGCGCGCGCTCCCCGGGGTGCGGGCCAGCATCAGCGGCACCCCCAGCATCTTCTCGCAGGGGTTCCGCCAGCCGATCGTCATCAACGTCCAGGGCCCCGAGGAGCGACAGCTGCGGCTGGCCGCGCAGCAGGTGCTCGAGGCGGTGCGCTCGGTGGAGGGGGTCGCCGAGGCGCAGAGCAGCGACGAGGGCGAGCTCCCGCAGCTGGAGGTGAAGATCGACCGGCAGCAGGCGTGGGCGGCGGGGCTGGGGGTGGGCGCCATCGCCTCCACCCTGCGCCCGCTCTTCAGCGGCGAGCGCGCCACCCAGTGGGAGGACCCGCAGGGCTACTCGCACGACGTGGTGGTGATGTACCCCGACTCGCTGCGCCGCTCGGCGGCCGACGTCTCGGGCATCTACCTCCCCGCCGAGACGCGCGACCCGCGCACCGGGCAGGCGGCGATGGTGCCGCTCACCCAGGTGGCCACGGTGGTGCGCGGGGTGGGGCCGCAGCAGATCGAGCGGCGCAGCCTGGAGCGGCAGGTCTCCGTCTCGGCGGGCGTGCTCCCGGGGAACTCGCTGGGCGACGTGGCCGACGCGGTGAAGGCGCGCATCGACGTGGTGGGGCTCCCCCCCGGCTACCGCGCCGTCTTCACCGGCGACGTGCAGAACCTGCGCGAGACGCAGGGCTTCGTGGGCGAGGCGCTGCTGCTGGCGGTGGTGTTCATCTACCTGATCCTGGCCTCGCTCTTCGGCAGCTTCCTGCAGCCGCTGGCCATCATGCTCTCCCTCCCGCTCTCCTTCCTGGGGGTGGGGCTGGCGCTCTGGGCCACGAAGGGGAACCTGAACGTGATGACCATGATCGGCATCATCATGCTGATGGGTCTGGTCACCAAGAACGGGATCCTGCTGATCGACTTCGTCAACCAGCAGCGCGAGAAGGGCGCGGCGCGCGAGGAGGCGATCCTGGCCTCGGCGCGCATCCGGCTGCGGCCGATCGTGATGACCACCACGGCCATGATCTTCGGCATGCTGCCGCTGGCGCTGGCCATCGGCGAGGGGGCGGAGCAGCGCGCGCCGATGGCGCACGCGGTGATCGGCGGGCTCATCACCTCCACGCTGCTGACGCTCTTCGTGGTGCCGGTGGTGTACACGCTGCTGGACGACTTCGTGGGTCTGCTCCGGCGGCGTCCGCGCCCCGAGGCGGTGCCGGCCAGGGCGCTGGAGCTCGACACCGAGCCCGTGGCGGCCGACTGATTTTTAGCTCACACAGAGTCAGCGATCGGATTCGTGAGAGTGCGGTAAAATGTTGTGAATCACTGATGTTCCGGAAGAGCCTACCGGACTCCACGGGTGAAAATACCCGGCTCTGCCGCCCGACTTATCCCAAATCCTATCCCAGTTGCAGCGCCGCCGGAGTGTGATGGACCACACCCCGGCGGCGTTCGCCACGCTGGGGCTGCTGCGCACGCGCGCACGATCCTAACGGCCCCGAAGGCGTCAGGTTCGACCGGCGATCAATCGGGTTCTGCCTGAAAGCATGCGCCACCCGGCCGCATCCGGCCGCGCGTGGCGCTTTGCTCACTTTGGCATTATCCTGTCGCCTACTGTATCACCCCGCCGTTAGGTTCGGAATGATCTCCCGCCTCGCCCATCATGGCCCACGATACAAGTCCGCAGCCACGTCCCCCGAGGCGGCAGAAGGCACCGCCGCCGCCCCCGCCACTCCTCGAATTCGGGATTCTGAAGCAGGTCGAGAGCGCCTTGGGGCTCACGCTCTGGAAGGCGATTCGTAACGTGCGCACCTGGGCGGAAGTGGAGCCCGAGACGCGCAGGCGGTACTTCCGCCCCCTCAACGACGATGCGCGGGAGATCCTCGCCTACGCGAAGCACGAAGCGCCGGAACTGGAAGCGCCGCTCTCGGCGTTCGCGCTCCTCGTGCAAGCGCCCGACGTGATCGACGCGGAGCAGCTCGCCGAGGCGTGTGATGCTGTCCACAAGTGGGCCGATGAACGCGGGATGATGCTGACCGCCCTGCTGTTCGCCGAGGCGGCCGCATCCGTCCTCCCGCACCTGCCCAGCCGTGCGAACCAGGCCGCGCGCGCAGCTCGCCGGAACCTGATGCGCAACCGCGCCGCCGTCTGGTATCTGCGCGCGTACAAGCTGGCCGTGGTATCCGACAA
>DASUNK010000751.1:0-7053 GCA_036277195.1 Longimicrobiaceae bacterium
CGCGGCCGGGGCCGGGGCGGCGGCGGGGTCGCCCCCGTCGGGCACCGGCTCGCCCGGCATCGTGCGGTGCTCGATGGCGCGCTCCACCTCCTCCGCCCGGTGCACGGCGGAGCCCAGCGAGGCCAGGGCGCGGTCCAGCGCGTCGCTCATCCGCTCACACCCCCGCCAGCGACGGCCGCCCCTCGCGCGCCGGCGACGCGGCGGGCGCCGCCGGGCCGCGCCGCTCTACCGCCGCGGCCACGAACGAGGCGAAGAGCGGGTGCGGCCGGTCCGGCCGCGACTTCAGCTCCGGGTGGAACTGGCTGGCCACGAACCAGGGGTGGTCGGGGAGCTCGACCATCTCCACCAGGTTCCCGTCGGGCGAGACGCCGCTCACCCGCAGCCCCTTCTCGGCGAAGACCTCGCGGTAGGCGTTGTTCACCTCGTAGCGGTGGCGGTGGCGCTCGCTGATCTCCTGCGCCCCGTAGATGTCGGCGGCGCGCGAGCCGGGGGCCAGCCGCGCCGTGTAGGCGCCCAGCCGCATGGTGCCCCCCAGGTCGGTCACCTGGCGCTGCGAGTCCATCAGGCAGATCACCGGGTCCGCCGTGTCGCGCTCGAACTCCGCCGAGTCCGCCGACTGCAGCCCGCAGACGTGGCGCGAGAACTCGATCACCGCCGTCTGCAGCCCCAGGCAGATGCCGAAGAAGGGGAGCCGGTTCTCGCGCGCCCAGCGGATGGCGGAGAGCATCCCCTCCACCCCGCGCACCCCGAAGCCGCCGGGGATGAGCAGCCCGTGGAAGTCCTGGAGCTTCTCGGCGCTCTGCCCGTTCTCGAAGTCCTCCGACGAGAGCCAGGCGATGTCCACCTTCACGTCGTTGGCGATGCCGCCGTGCCCCAGCGCCTCCTTCACCGACTTGTACGAGTCCACCAGCGCCACGTACTTCCCCACCACCGCGATGCGCACCGCGCCGTTGCGCGGCTGCTTGATGCGCTCCACCAGGCGCCGCCACTCGGCCAGGTCCGGGCGGGGCGTCTCCAGCCCCAGCTTGGCGGTGACCTGCTCGTCGAGCCGCTGCCGGTGGTACTCCAGCGGCACCTCGTAGATGGTCTCCGCGTCGCGCGCCTCGATGACGCTGGCCACGTCCACGTTGCAGAAGAGCGCGATCTTGCGCTTCATCTCGTTGGAGATGGCGTGCTCGGAGCGGCAGACCAGGATGTCCGGCTGGATCCCGATCTCCATCAGCTCGCGCACCGAGTGCTGCGTGGGCTTGGTCTTCAGCTCCCCCGCCGCGGCGATGTAGGGGATCAGGGTGAGGTGGATGAAGAGGGTGTGCTCCTTCCCCACCTCCTGCCGGTACTGGCGGATCGCCTCCAGGAAGGGGAGGCTCTCGATGTCGCCCACCGTGCCGCCGATCTCGGTGATCACCACGTCGTGCCCCGGCGCCAGGCGGCGGATGGCCCCCTTGATGGCGTCGGTGATGTGGGGGATCACCTGCACCGTGGCGCCCAGGTACTCGCCGCGCCGCTCGCGGGTGATGACGTCCTGGTAGATGCGCCCGGTGGTGACGCTGTTGGCCTGCGACAGGCTCTCGCCCACGAAGCGCTCGTAGTGCCCCAGGTCCAGGTCCGTCTCGGCCCCGTCGTCGGTCACGAACACCTCGCCGTGCTGGAAGGGCGAGAGGGTGCCGGGGTCCACGTTGATGTAGGGGTCGAACTTCTGGATGGTGACGCGCAGTCCCCGCTCCACCAGGAGCCGGCCGATGGAGGCGGCGGCGATGCCCTTCCCCAGCGACGAGACCACGCCGCCGGTGACGAAGATGTACTTGGTGGGGGCGGTGTTGAGGGCGGTCATACCAGGGCTCGCTCCCGTGCGAAGGGTTCCGTGCTCAGCCTGCGCTCCGCGCGCTCCGCGTCGGCGGGGGTATCGACCCCCCGCTCCGCCGGCGCGCCCACGGCCACGCCGATGCGCATCCCCGCGGCGAGGGGGCGGAGCTGCTCCAGCCGCTCCACCCGCTCCAGCTCGCCCTCGGGGAGCGCCACCCAGCGCAGCAGGGCGTCGCGGCGGTAGGCGTAGAGCCCCACGTGGCGGAGGAAGAGGGAGCGGTGCACCTCCTCCTCGGCGCCGGGGCCGGCGTCGGCGTCGTCGCGCGGGTGGGGGATGGGGGCGCGGGAGAAGTAGAGGGCGGCCCCGTCGCGGCCGCGCACCACTTTGACCACCGCGGGGTCGCGCCACTCCTCGAGCGAGGCGATCGGCGCGGCCACGGTGCCCACCTCCCATTCGCCGCCCTGCACCAGGCGGACGGCGGCCTCCACGTGGTCGGGGCTGAGGAAGGGCTCGTCGCCCTGGACGTTAACGACGACGGGGAAGCCGGCGTAGCTTCCCCGTCGCGCCACCTCGGCCACCCGGTCCGTCCCGGAGGGGTGGGCGGGGTCGGTCAGCTCCACTCGCGCCCCGAACTCCCGTGCCGCCCCGGCCACCTCGTCGCTGTCCGTGGCCACCACCACCGCGGTGAAGAGCTCCATGCCCACGGCGCGGCGCCAGACCCATTCCACCAGGGGTCTGCCGGCGATGCGGAGGAGCGGCTTGCGGGGGAGCCGGGAAGAGCCGAGGCGGGCCGGGATCACGCCGAGAACGGGGGCGCTCATCGGCCCGGTCGGGGGGCGGAGGCGGGGTGCGCGCTTGCAATAATCACGCCAGGGAAGGTAGCGCGTCCGGCGTGGTTTGTCAAAAGGCGCGAACGCGGGCCTCTCAGCGGCGCGGGAGCGAGACGCGGAAGGAGAACTTGGGGTCGAGCGGCCGGTCCGCCGGGTTCACGATCGCCCGCGCCCGGAAGAGCGGGAACGCCACCCCCACCCCCAGGTTCTGCACGAAGGGCCGCTCGTCCTCGCCGGTGGCCCAGGCGGAGCCGGCCGCGTGCGAGAGCTCCAGCGACGGCGAGCCCACCAGCGGCAGCCGGATGCGCGGCACCGGGATGGAGTAGCCGGACTCGACGAAGAAGAGGTGGTCGCCGCGGAAGGTGCCCACCTCCTCGGTGGGGATGCTCCCCGAGCCGCCCAGGATCCCCCAGCGCTGCGGCGGCGAGCCGCCCTGGTCGAGCGGCGCCATGGCGCGGAACTCCACCACCATCCGGTGGCGGGCGATCCCCAGCGCCTCGTAGCGCCCGAACAGCAGCGCGTGGGTGAAGTCGAAGTCCCCCGGCCCCGGGAGCCCCTGCTCCACCGAGCCGTCGAGGAAGAGCCGCGAGGTGCGCCCCACCCAGTGCAGCTCGCTCCCCAGGCTCACCGAGACCACCGTCCCCTCCGCGATCGGCGGGTTCGGGCGCGACAGGTCGTCGTCGTCGTCGAAGAGCGCCCACAGGTCGCGCTCGGCCAGCGAGCGGTCCTCCGACATCAGCACGCTCACCCGCGGCCCCAGCCAGGTCTCGCCCGCGACCAGCGGCTTCCCCACCGGGCGGTGGACGGTGAGCCGCACCTGGTCCGCGTCCCAGTAGTTGCGGTAGTCCTTCCCCCAGAGCAGCGCCGAGACGGAGTTGGAGAGGTCGTTGCGCAGCCAGGCGTCGTTGGTGCGCACGGCGCGCGAGGCCTCGGCCGCCACCCGTACGTTCTCCACCCCCACCGGCCATTCCACCCGCACCCCGCCGCCGAAGTCCTCCAGCGCCTGGCGGTACGAGATCCAGGCGTCCACCGTCCCGCCGTCCTCGGCGCGCGTCGGGTTCAGCCGCACCCCGAACGAGGCGGTGCCCCCGGCCACCCGGTCGTAGCTCGGGAGGGGGC
This sequence comes from Longimicrobiaceae bacterium, assembly GCA_036277195.1. Classification (GTDB taxonomy): domain Bacteria; phylum Gemmatimonadota; class Gemmatimonadetes; order Longimicrobiales; family Longimicrobiaceae; genus Longimicrobium. The sequence goes on from DASUNK010000751.1 coordinate 3,754, forward strand.
GCGGGCCGAAGGTCACCAGGCTGGGCCGCGGCGGCGCGTCGAGCTCCGCCGCCAGCACCGCCGCGTCGGTGAGGGCGGCGGAATCGCCCTCCAGCACCACCTGCGTGCCGGGCTCGGCCTCCAGGATCGGGCCCGTCGTGGCCTGCCCGGAGGGGTACACGCCCCCGCCCACCACCGCCACCGGCCCGCCCACGCGCGCGCCGGGGCGCAGGTAGAGGTGGCCGCCGATCACCACCACCGTCCCCTCCACCGCTCCCGCCAGCCGCACCTCGGCGTCGTAGACCACCAGGTCGCCCGGGGCGCGGAAGGTGGCCGGGAGCACGGTGTCGCGGTCGATGCGCAGGTACTGCCCGCGGGCCAGCACCTCGCGCATCACCGCCACGGCGCGGCTGCGGTCCGCGCCCGTCACCCGCACCTCCTGCGCAGGGAGCGCCGCGGGAACGAGCGCGGCCAGGAGGAGGGCGCAGCGCGCGGCGAGGGTCGGGAGGGGGCGCATCACAGCTCCAGGAAGTTGCGCAGGAGGTCCTTCCCCCCTTCGCTGGCGATGGACTCGGGGTGGAACTGCACGCCCCAGACGGGGTGCTCGCGGTGGCGGACGCCCTGGATCTCGTCCTCGAAGCCGGGCTCGTCCGTCCAGGCGACGGCCTCCAGCGCGGCGGGGAGGGTGGAGGGCTCGATCACCAGCGAGTGGTAGCGGGCCACGGTGAGCGGCGAGGGCACGCCGCGGAAGACGCCCGCGCCGGTGTGCCGCACGGGCGAGGTCTTGCCGTGCATCACCCGCCGGGCGCGCACCACGTCGCCCCCGTACGCCGCGCCGATGGACTGATGCCCCAGGCACACGCCCAGGATCGGGGTGCGCGGGCCCAGGCGGCGGATGACCTCCACCGAGACCCCGGCCTCGGCGGGGGTGCACGGGCCCGGGGAGATGACGATGCGCTCCGGCGCGAGGGCCTCGATCTCTTCCACCCCCAGCTCGTCGTTGCGCACCACGCGCAGCTCCGCCCCCAGCTCGCCCAGGTACTGGACGAGATTGAAGGTGAAGCTGTCGTAGTTATCGATCACCAGGATCATGGTTTAGAGCATTCGATCTCAGGTGGGTTCATGCCCGCGGGTGGAACTTGCGGTGCTCCTGCGCCAGCCAGTTGCGGTCCACGTGGGTGTAGATCTGCGTGGTGGAGATGTCGGCGTGGCCCAGCATCTCCTGCACCGCCACCAGGTCCGCCCCGCCTTCCAGCAGGTGCGTGGCGAAGGAGTGCCGCAGGGTGTGCGGCGTCACCCGCTTCTCGATCCCCGCCGCCCGCACGTGCTGCCGCAGCACCTTCCACACCCCCATCCGGGTGAGCGGTCCCCCGCGCGCGTTGAGGAAGACGCGCCCCTCGGCCGCGCCCCGGTCCAGCCGCGGGCGCGTCTCGCGCAGGTAGAGCGAGAGCGCGCCCACCGCCCGCCGGCCGATCGGCACCAGCCGCTCCTTCCCCCCCTTGCCGAAGACGCTGGCGAGCTCCTCGTCCAGGTGCAGGTTGCGCAGGCGCAGGTCGGTGAGCTCCGAGACGCGCACCCCGCTGGCGTAGGCGAACTCCAGCAGCGCCCGGTCGCGCCAGGCCAGCGGGTGCGCCAGGTCCGGCGCCTCCAGCAGCCGCTCCATCTCCGGCACGGTGAGCACGCCGGGGAGGGTGCGCCACCCCTTGGGCGCGTCGATGCGCTCGCTGGGGTCCGCCTCCACCTCGCCCTCGCCCAGCAGGAAGCCGAACCAGGTGCGCACCGCGCTCAGGTTGCGGGCGATGGAGGAGGGGGCCAGCCCCAGGTCCTTCAGCAGGAGGATGAAGCCGCGCAGGTCCGCGGTGGTGACCTCTCCCGGGCCGGCGCGCCCCTGCGCCCGCGCGAAGGCGGCCAGCCGCACCACGTCGTGGCGGTACGCCTCCAGCGTCTTCTCCGAGAGCCCGCGCTCGAAGCGCAGGTGGTCGAGGAACGCCTCCACCCGGAAGCGGCGCCCGGTGTCGTCCGCCGCGTCGGGAGGCGCGTGGGCGCTCATGCGGCCGGGTGCTCCAGCTTCCGCGTCTTCCACCACCAGCGGCCGAAGATCGCCAGCAGCAGCGCCGCCGGGATCAGCAGCCAGCGCCCGGCGGACTCCACCCCGGCGCGGATCTCCTCCCAGTTGCGCCCCGCCGTGGCCCCTCCGTACACGATCATCCCGTACCACGCGGCCGAGGCCAGGGCGATGGGGACGGCGGTGCGCACGAAGCCGAGCCCGCTGGTGCCCGCGAAGATCGGCACCACGGCGCGGAACATGGGGAGGAAGCGGGAGCCGAAGATCACCTTGGCGCCGTGCCGGTCGTAGAAGTAGGCGAGCCGGGCCACCTGCCCCGGCTTGAGCAGCATGCTCCCCAGCCGGCCCTGGAAGAACCCCGCGCCGTACTTGCGCCCCGCGAAGTACACCAGCAGCGCCCCGCCGACGTTCGCGATCCAGACGACCAGGAAGGCCGCCAGGGGGTGGACCACGCCGCGCCCGGCCAGGAAGCCGCCGAAGAGGGCGATCACGTCCGCCGGCACGGGCGGGACGAGGTTCTCCAGCGCGGCGAAGACGCCGATCACCAGGTACACCAGCGCACCCGGGAGCTCCGTCATCCACGCCAGCAGCCGGTCGATCATCTCCCCTCCCCTTCCCTCGTCCCCGGCTAGATCCCGGCGTCGCGCCGGTGGCGGGCGTGCACCACGTCCAGTCCTTCCATGTCGTCGATCAGCGCCACGGCGAAGCAGGCCAGCCCCTCGCCCGCGCCGATCCACCCCAGCCCCTCGTTGGACTTCCCCTTGATGGAGATGTGGTCGGGCGAGATCCCCAGCACCCCCGCCAGCCGCTCCTGCATGGCGCCGGCGTGCGGCCCGATGCGGGGCGATTCCGTGACCACGGTGACGTCGACGTTCACCACCTGGTAGTTGCGCCCCTCCAGCAGGCGCACGACCCGCGCCAGCAGCTGGAGCGAGTCGGCGTCGCGCCACTGCGGGTCCGTGGGCGGAAAGTGGCGGCCGATGTCGCCCAGTCCCGCGGCGCCGAGCAGGGCGTCGGTGACGGCGTGGGCCACGGCGTCGGCGTCGGAGTGGCCGTCGAGGCCGCGGTCGTGGGGGATCTCGACGCCTCCCAGGACCAGCCGCCGTCCCGGGGCGAAGCGGTGCGAGTCGTAGCCGTGGCCGATGCGCATCCGCACAGAATAGCGGCGGGAAGCGCCGGGCAGCAACGCCCTCACGCCAGGGCGCGGCTCTCCGCCTCGGCGCGCACGCGGGCCGCGAACGCCTCGCGCGGCACCA
>DASUNK010000752.1:0-2866 GCA_036277195.1 Longimicrobiaceae bacterium
CGGTACATCCGCGCTCCCGGCGCGCCGAACGGGCAGGGGACGAAACGCTCCGCCGTCATCGCGGGACGATTCGCGTAGCCGCGCGACAGGCCGTCGCCCGCGAGATAGAGCTCGCCGACCACACCGATCGGCACGGGCTGGAGATGGTCATCGAGGACGTACGCTTGCGTGTTCGCCACCGGCGTGCCGACCAGCACCTGCTCCGCCCCGCGCGGAACGACGTAGTACGTGGAGTAGGTGGTGTCCTCGGTCGGACCGTAGAGGTTGCCGACCTTCTCCACCGTCTCCAGCGCGTACAGCCCCTGCGCCAGCGCGTTCGGCAGCGCCTCGCCGCCCAGGTTCAGCGTCTTCACGCACGCCGGGATGCCGCCGCTGCGCAGCAGCTCCGCCGCCGCGCTCGGCACCATGCTGACGTGCACCACCTCCTCGTCCAGCGTCGCCAGCTCCAGCGCGTTCTCGGCGATCACCAGCTTTCCGCCCCAGGCCAGCGTGCCGAAGACTTCGGCGACACTGACGTCGAAGTTGATCGACGTGGAGAAGAGCACCGACCCGCGCTCCTCGTCCGTCACGTTCTCCCGCAGCCAGTGCAGCAGCACGACCACGGAGGAGTGGCGGATCATCACCCCCTTCGGCCGGCCGGTGGACCCGGAGGTGAAGATGACGTGCGACAGGTTCTCGGGGAGGGCGCCGCTCTCCGGCGCGTCGGCGGGTTCCGCCGCGATCGCGTCGCGCTCCACGTCGAGCAGCAGCAGCCCGGCCGCGTTCTCCGGCAGGCGATCCGCGAGGGCCGAGTCGGTGATGACGAGGGTGACCCCCGCATCCTCGAGCATGTAGCCCAGCCGCTCCCGCGGGTACGCCGGGTCCAGCGGCACGTACGCGCCGCCCGCACCCAGCACGCCCAGCATCGCGGCCACCAGCTCCGGTGTGCGCGGCAGACAGATGCCCACGCGCACCTCCGGCCCCACGCCGCGGCGCCGCAGCACGTTCGCGAGCCGGTTCGCCCGCGCCTCCAGCTCCGCGTACGTCAGCCGCTCGCCCTGCCAGGAGAGCGCGACGGCCTCCGGCGTCCGCGCCGCCTGCGCGCGGAACAGGTCGTGGACGCACGCGCCGGCGGGGTACCCCGCGTCGGTGGCGTTCCAATCCTCCACCACCCGGCGCCGCTCGGCCGCGGAGAGCAGGTTCAGCCGGTCCACCGGCTTCGCGTCGTCCGCGGCCATCTCTTCCAGCACCCGCCGCAGGTAGCCGAGCCAGCGCTCCACTGTCTCCCGCTCGAACAGGGCAGTGGCGTACTCCACCGCCCCCTCGATCCGCCCGCCATCCTCCCAGAGCGACAGCGAGAGGTCGAACTTCGCGCTCACCTGCGCCGACGAGTCCCCGGAGTCCGAGGGGTCCAGCGCACCCAGTGCCAGCCCCGGCAGCTCCAGGCGGCCCCCGGGCGCGTTCTGCCAGGCGAACATCACCTGGAAGAGCGGGCTGTGCGCGAGGCTGCGCACCGGCTGCACCAGCTCCACTACCTGCTCGAAGGGGATGTCCTGGTTCTGCTGCGCGCCCAGCGCCCGCTCCCTCACCCGCCCAAGCAGCTCCGCTACGGTAGGCGAGCCGGAAAGGTCCACGCGCAGGGCGAGGGTGTTGACGAAGAAGCCGATCAGCCCCTCGATCTCCGCGCGCCCACGGTTGGCGCTGGGCGTGCCGACGACCACGTCGTCCTGGCCCGACAAGCGCGCCAGCAACGCGACCCAGGCGGCCAGCAGCGTCATGAACGGCGTGGCGCCGTGGCGCTGGCCGAGCGCCTTCAGGCCGGCCGTCAACTCCTCGCCCAGATCGATCCCCACCGTGCCCCCGGCATGGCTCTGCCGGGCGGGGCGCGGGTGGTCGGCGGGGAGCTCCAGCAGCTCGGGAGCCCTGGCGAGCGCCGCCTTCCAGTACTCCGCCTGCTCCCGCAGCACCTCGCCATCCACCCACTTCCGCTGCCAGGCCGCGTAGTCCGCGTACTGCACCGAGAGCGGGGGAAGCGGATTGGCCTCTCCACGACGGAAGGCGGCGTAGAGCGTGCCCAGCTCCCGCGCCACTACCCCCGCGCTCCAGCCGTCGGAGACGATGTGGTGCAGGGTGATGAGCAGCACGTGGTCGTCCTCCGCCAGACGGACCAGGCGGCCACGGATCAGCGGGCCGTGCTCCAGGTCGAAGGGCGCGCCCGCCTCCTCGGCCGCCAGGCGGCGCAGCTCCGCCGCGGCGTCGGGGTGCCCGCCCAGGTCGTGCTCCAGGAGGTGGAACCCGCTCTCCTCCGCGATGCGCTGCTCCGGCTCTCCGTTCACCTCACGAAGGTCGTGCGCAGCGCCTCGTGGCGCGCGACGATCGCGTCCAGCGCACGCCGCAACGCCGCCCGGTCCAGCTCTCCTCCCAGCCACAGCCGCCTGGGGACGTGGTACGTGCCTCCCAGGTCCCCCATCCGCTCCAGGAACCAGAGCCGCTGCTGCGCGAAGGAGAGCGGCAGCCGCCCGCCTCGATCCACGCGCTCGATCGGCGGGAGCTCGGTGCGCGCCGCGTTTTCGATGGTGCGCGCGAGATCCGCCAGCACCGGGCGCTCGAACAGGCTGGCGATCCCCACCTCCGCACCCAGCACCTGCCGCACGCGCGAGATCAGCCGCACCGCCAGCAGCGAGTGTCCGCCCAGCTCGAAGAAGTGGTCGCGGCGGCCTACGCGCTCCACCCCCAGCAACTCGCCCCAGATCTCCGCCAGCGCCTGCTCCATCTCGCTCAGCGGCGCCTCGTAGCCGCGCGTCGCGAACGCGTCGCCCTCCGGCGCGGGCAGGGCCTTGCGGTCCAGCTTTCCATTGGAAGTGAGCGGCAGCGCCTCCAGCCGCAC
>DASUNK010000753.1:0-3209 GCA_036277195.1 Longimicrobiaceae bacterium
CCCACCGGTCCGCGAAGCGGCTGCGCAGCCGGATGCGGCTCCCCGGGAGCGCGGGTGCCGGCTCGCCGCCGCGGCCCTCGACCGGCGCGAGGCCGGAGTACGCGGGCGGCTCCACGCGCCAGCGCAGCTCGTCGAAGCCGGGGACGGGTGGCGTGGGGACGGTGGGAAGCGCCTCGGCCCGCGCCTCGCGCCAGGCGCTCTCGTAGGCGTCGCGCGGGTCCGTCCAGCGCTCCCACGCCTGCGCCGCCGCGCCCGGGAACACCAGGGCGAAGAGGGCGATGACACCTGCCGCGCCGCCGAGCAGGAGGGCGGGCGCCCGCAGCCGCGCGGGCGAGACGCCGCGCAGGTCCACGGCGGACAGGCGGCGCGCCGCGTCGGCGAGGAAGGCGCGGGCGACGGGCCCCTCGGCCGGCGCGGCGCCAAGCTCCAGCGCCGTCACCAGCCGGTTCTCCAGCGCGGGGACGCGCTCCTCCGCCAGCAGGGCGAAGCTTCGCGCCGGGGGCGTCCGGGTTACGCGGAAGACTGCCCATCCCACGTATCCCCCGAACACCAGCAGGGGGACCAGCCGGAGGATTTCGCGCGCGGCGGCGCGCAGGGGGAAGAGGAGGTCGATCGCCGCCAGCAGCACCGCCGCCGCAACGAGAAGCGCGGGCGCCGTGACGGCGGCGCGGAGGAGGACGGAGCGCCGCCACGCGCCGCGCACGCGCGCCACCAGCGCCTCCACCGGCGGCGCCGGGGAAGACGGGGTGACGAGGAGCGGACGACCGGCGAGCGTGCTCATGCTGATCCCCTGCGGAAGTAGGCCAGCCAGGTCTCGGCCAGCGCCGCCAGCAGCGCCACGGCCATCACCCAGCGTCCCAGTCCCATCCCCCCGCTCCGCCGCGCGACCGCACCCGCGGGGAGCACTTCGGCGCCGCCGCCGCGGAGCACGGCCCGCGCCCCCGCGTCCAGTGTGGCGGACGACTCCGCGGACGGGGGCTCGCAGCCGCGCGCCAGGCGGTCCACGGCGCGCGGGAAATCCACCGAGAGGGGAAGATTCCCCGCCTCCAGCGCCGCGCCGAAGTAGACGACGCACCCGCTGCCGAGCGGAGCAGCCGCCGCGGCGACCCGGCCGTCGTCCCACGCGGCCAGGGCGCGGGCGCCGGAAGCCGGACGGCCGGCCTGGCGTTCTACCCCGCCCTCCAGCCGCATCCCCTCCGGGAACCACACCTCCCCGCCCCGCGCGCCGGCGCCGGTCCCGAAATCCCACGGAACGCCGTCCGGCGCCTGCCCCGCGAACACCACCGTGGCCCCGCGGCGCGCCCGCTCCAGCAGCGGTTCCGGCGCGCCCGAGAGGAGGACGTACGCATCCCCTTCGGGGAGTGCGCCCGGCGGCACGCGCTCCACCTGCCACCCCGCAGCCGCGAGCGCCGCCGCCACGAACCGCCCCGCGCCCGCGGCGGCAACGACGACGGCGCGCTTTCCAGCACTGCCGCGCACACTGTCCGCGGCCTGCGCCCCGGCGGGGACCTCGACCAGCCGGAGTGCGCCCGGCCAGGCGGCGCGTCGCAGCGGCGCCAGGCCCGCATCCCACCCCGCCCAGCGCAGCGGCGACACCAGCGTGGCCCGCACCGAGTCAGCCCCGCGGAGCTCGCGGGCGGCCGCGTTCAGCGCCCGCAGCGCGTCCGCGTAGCGCACCCCCGCGCCCGCGGGCGGCGAGGAGGCGAGCGAATCGAAGAACACCGCGCCGAGAGCATTCCGACGCACGCGGGCGGCCGCCGTGTCGAAGAGCACCAGCTCGCCGCGGGAGCGTCCCGCTCCGTCCAGCAGCACGCCGCGCGCCGCCCGCACCGCCGCCTGCCACTCGGCGGGCGTGCGCGCGACGCCGCGGTCCAGCAGCACGATCTCGGTGGTGCCCTCCGGCGCCGCCACCCACGCCGGGCGCGCCAGCGCCGTCCCCGCCAGCAGGAGGAGGAGCACGCGCAGCGCCAGCAGCAGCAGGTCCGAGGGACGGCCGAGACGGACGGAGGTGCGCGGGTCCTCGGAGAGGAAGCGCGCCGTGGGGAGGGGCGCGCGCGAGGGCGGCCGCCGGCGGATGAGGTGCAGCACCGCCGGCACCAGCGCGGCCAGGACGCCCGCCAGCAGGAAGCCCGGGGCGCCGAAGACGATCACGGCGCGGTCCCCCGCCGGCTCAGCCAGGCCACCAGCGCCTCCTCCACCGGCCGCGCGGTGGAGAGGGGGACGTACTCCACCCCCCGCTCGCGCAGGCGGTTGGCCAGCGAGTCGTAGTAGGCGCGCACGCGGCGCGCGTACCCCGCGTCCGTGCCCGGCGCGGCGGGCACCGCGCGCGCGGGACGCTCGGGGTCGAAGAACGCCCCCGCGGCCGGCGGGCGCTCGCCGCTCTCGGCGGGGGTGAGCACGCGCAGCACGATCACCTCGTCGCCGCGGGCGCGCAGGCGGCCGGCGGCCCGCACCAGCGCCTCGCCGTCGTCGTCTTCCAGCAGGTCGGAGATGAGGACCACGCGCCCCCGCCGCCGCAGCGCCACGGCGACGCGGTCCAGCGCGTCGGCAGCGCCGCCGGTGCCGGCGGGGCGCAGCCGCTCCAGGTTCAGCAGCAGGTCGTGCAGGTGCCCCCGGCGCGAGCGGGGCGCCAGCAGCAGCCGCGGCTCCGCGCCGAAGGCCGCCAGCCCCACCGCGTCGCCGGCGCCGAGCATCAGGTGCGCCAGCGCCGCCGCCGTGAACGTCGCGTAGCGCGCCTTGGTGACGCCGCCCGGCTCGGCGAAGTCCATCGAGGCCGAGGCATCGACCACCAGGTACGCCGCCAGGTTGGAGCGCTCCTCGAACTCGCGCACGTACAGCCGGTCGGTGCGGGCGTAGAGCTTCCAGTCGAGGTAGCGCAGGTCGTCGCCCTGCTGGTAGTCGCGGTGCCGGGCGAAGTCCTCGCCCGCGCCGCGCAGCGGCGAGCGGTGCACGCCGGCCTGGAAGCCGCGCACCACGGTGCGGGCCACCAGCTCCAGCCCGCCGAGCCGCTCCAGCAGGTGCGGCGGGAGGAACTCCGCCGTGGCGGCTGCGCGGGTCACGGCAGGGGCCCCCTCCCCCGACCCCTCCCCCAAAAAACCCTGGGGGAGGGGAGAACGACAACTGGAGCGCGCCGCGAAGCCGTGCCTGCGCACTTCGCACTTCGCACTTCGCACTTCGCACTGGCCGTCACAGCCCGCTCCGCGGCGGCT
>DASUNK010000754.1:0-3725 GCA_036277195.1 Longimicrobiaceae bacterium
GGGCGAGTTCGACAAGGTAGGCAAGACGCGCGTGACTCCGCTCACCAGCCGCGCCACTAAGACGATCCGGCGCGCGCTGGCCCACCGGCGGGAGGAAGGCTTGGGAGAGTCCCCCTGGCTGATCCCGGCCGAGGCAGACCCCACGAAGCCAGTCCGGCGGACCCGCCTGGACAACTGGATGCGGGCCACGAAGAAGGCGCAGGGAATCAACGTCCATCGTCTCGGCTACCACGGGGAGAAGCGGGCGGGCATCCGCGATCCCAAATTCCGCGGGCTGGACCCCGCAGTGCAGGAGGAGCTGGCGGGGACCACATGGGAGACGATGCGGCGGGTGTACGACTACGTTGACCTACCGACGCTGCAAGAGGCAGTGGCCCTGCTGGAGGGCAAGGGAGCCCCCACGGCGCGGCGAACGAGGCGGCGCAACAGCTTACAGAACGCGGCTTGAGCCAACGGACAGTAGCAACCGACAGCCGGCCTGGAGCGGAATGTTAAGTGGTTGCAGGAGCGTAGTTTACGAGGACGTTACGGAATACCTCGCAAACCGCGCGAGGCTTCACCGATTCCGCCGCCGTTCAACGCTTCGGCAGGTCGCCGTAGATCATCTCCGGCTTCTCGCCGTGCGCGGGGGGCTGGTACTCGTTGGAGTGCTTCACCATCAGGCTGGTGGACTGGAACACCCCGCTCGCGGCGTAGCTCCCCTCCACGATCACCCCCATCCCGTCGCGGAACATCTGCGGCGGCGCGCCCTTCGAGTGCACCCGCACCTCGCGCGCGCCGTCGGTGAGCACGAAGCGCAGGTCCAGCGCCTCGGCGTCCCACTGCACGCTCCCCGGCTTCACCTGCCCCCCCAGCCGCACCGCCTCGCCCACGGCGTCGTTGCCGCGCGCCATCAGCTCGGTGGGGGTCAGGAAGTACACCAGGTTGTCGCCGATGCCGCCCCAGGCCAGGTAGCCGAAGGAGCCCAGGATCACCAGCGCCCCGGCGACCGTCCACGTGCGTCGGCTCATCCCAACACCTCCTCCAGCGCCATGCGGGCGCGGTGCATGCGGCGCCGCACGTACAGCGCGTAGGCGGTCAGCACGCCCCAGGTGAGCCCGTAGGCGGCCCAGACGTAGACCATTTCAGACATTCGACCCTCCCTCCGCCAGCGCGGCCTCCTCGCGGAGCGCCTCGACCCGGCGCTCGATCTCCGACGTATGGTAGCGGCGCGCCACGAGCCAGATCAATACCAGCGACACCGCGAGCGTGTTCAGCGCCAGCGCCCGCAGGTAGACGGGCTCCAGCGTCGAGGGGCCGGACTGCACCTGGTGCAGCGTGCGCCACCAGCGCACCGACATGTACACGATCGGCACGTTGACGAAGGCCAGGATCCCCACCCAGGCGCTCCAGCGGGCGCGGCGCTCCTCGTCGTCGGTGAAGGCGCGGAGCGCCAGGTAGCCGGCGTAGAGGAGGAGCATGATGGCGGTGGTGGTCAGCCGCGGGTCCCACGTCCACCAGACGCCCCAGGTGGGCCGCCCCCAGATGGCTCCCAGCACCAGGGTGAGCGCGGTGAACATCACCCCCACCTCGGCGCAGGCGGCGGCCACCAGGTCGTAGCGGGGGCGCCGCTGCCAGGCGTAGAGCACGCTGCCGATGAACACGCCCAGGAAGGCCACCATCCCGGCCCACGCCGTGGGGACGTGCACGTACATGATCTTCTGCAGGTTCCCCATGGCGGCGTCGGGCGGCGACGACACGAAGCCGTAGATCTGCGCCGCGATGAAGCCGGGGATGGCGATATACTCCAGGATGTTGACCCAGCGGGGCGGCGCGCCGGGCGCATTCGGGTCGAACGGCTCGCCGGGCGGGGCCGCCTGGGGCGGGTCCTGCTGCAAGGTTTCCATATTGTCGGCCTGGTTGATGGTGGTATCTTGCCGGACGCAGCCGCGCGCCCCTGCACTCCGGAGCCCGATGAAGCCCCCCGCGTTCCTGCTCGTCCTCCTGCTGCTGGCCGCCTGCGGCCGGTCCGAGCCGCCGCGGCGCACCCTGGGCGCTCACGCGGAGGAGGCCGAAGCCGGCCGCCTGGCGCCCGCGGTGCAGGCGCAGGTGGACAGCGGGAACCTGGCGTACCGGGCCGGAGACTACGCGGCGGCGATGCGCCACTACCGCGAGGCCGTCCGCCGCGCGCCGGACCAGGCGGTGCCGTGGTTCGGCGTGGCCATGGCGGCCGAGAAGCTGGGCGACCGCGCCGCCGCGGACTCGGCCCGCGCCCGGGTGCGGGCGCTCTCGCCGCAGATGCAGGACGACGCGCACCACCCCGGCACCCCCGCCGACTCGGCGGCCCCCGGCGCGCCGGAGACGTAGGACCGCCTCAGTCCCCGATCACGTGCTCGAACGCCATCGCGGCCGCCACCAGGAATACCAGGTCGAACACCGCCAGCAGCCGCAGCCACGACCCCGCATCGCCCATCGCGTTCCGCTCCAGCACGGCCCCGGTGGCCTCCACCGCCCCCACCAGCAGCGGCACCAGCATCGGGAAGAGGAGGAGCGGGAGGAGCACCTCGCGGGCGCGGGCGCGGCTGGCCAGCGCGGCGTAGAAGGTGCCCAGCGTCACGAACCCGAGCGTCCCCAGCAGCAGCACCCCCACCAGCCCCGGCCGCAGCGGCAGGTGGTAGAAGACCGAGGCCATCGGCACCACCACCGCCTCCACCAGCAGCACGAACGCCAGGTTGGCGAGCAGCTTCCCCAGGAAGACGGCCTTGCGGTCTCCCGGGTAGAGGAGCAGCGCCTCCAGCGCGCCGCCCTCCAGCTCCACCTGGTAGGAGCGGTGGAAGACCAGCACCCCGCTGTAGAGCACCGTCAGCCAGATGATGCCGGCGCCCGCCCGGCGCAGCGCCTCCGCGTCCGGCCCCAGCGCGAAGCCGAAGAGGAGGAGCATCAGCGCGGCGAAGAAGAGCACCGCGTTCAGGTTGGCGCGGGTGCGGCGCTCGGCCGTCAGGTCCTTCCAGGCCACCGCCCCCGCGCGGCGCAGCTCCGCGCCGATCACCCCGCCTCCGCCGCGGCGAGGAGCCCGTTCTCCAGCCGCACCACCCGGTCCACCACCGGGAGCGCCCGCGCCAGGTCGTGCGTGGCCACCACGGCCGCGCCGCCCCCCGCGCGGACGCGCGCCACCAGCGCGTTCACCCGCTCCACGCCGTCGGGGTCGAAGGCGGCGTAGGGCTCGTCCAGCAGCAGGAGGCGCGGGGGGCGCAGCAGCAGCCGGGCGAGCGCCACCCGGCGCCGCATCCCCGACGAGAACTCGCGCACCCGCACGCCGGGGCGGGCCGCCGCCAGCCCCGCCTCGTCCAGCGCCCGGGCCAGCCGGCGCGGGTCCGGGCGCTCGCCCCACATGCGGCAGGCGAAGGCCAGGTTCTCCGCGGCGGTCAGGTCCTCGTACACCCCGGGCGCCGCGCCCAGCAGCCCCACGGCGCGGCGCACCGCGTCGGCGTCGCGCGCCAGGTCGTGCCCGAAGACGCGGCCGCCCCCGCGCGTGGGAGTGAGCAGGGTGCAGGCGATGCGCAGCAGCGTGGTCTTCCCCGCGCCGTTGCTCCCCAGCAGCGCCACGCCGGCGCCCGGCGGCACCGCCAGCGAGCACCCCCGCAGCACCCAGTGCGACCCGAAGCGGTGCGCCACGCGCTCCAGCTCCAGCGCCGGGACTCCCGCGGGCGCGGGCCGGGAGGGCGCGGCCGGGGCCGCGGCGGAAG
>DASUNK010000755.1:0-4798 GCA_036277195.1 Longimicrobiaceae bacterium
GGCGGCCGGGCCGGCGGCGGCGCGGGCGCAGTTCCCCGGCGAGCTGGAGGGGCGGGTGCCGGACGCCGCCACGGGCGCGCCGGTGGCGGCCGCCACCGTGGAGCTGCCGCGCGCCGGGCGGTCGGCGGCCACCGACGGCGCGGGCGCCTTCCGCCTGCGCGGGCTGGAGCCGGGCGAGTACCGGGTGAGCGTCCGCCGCACCGGCTACGCCCCGCGCGAGACGGTCGTGACGGTGCGCAACGGACGGACGGAGCGGATCGCCGTCGCCCTCCACCCGCTCCCCGTGGCGCTGGCGGCGGTGCGCGCGACGGCGGCGCCGGAAGCCGCCTTCGGGAGCACGCGCCTGGGACGGGCCGAGGTGGAGGCCTCCGGCGCGCGGACGGCGGGCGACCTGGTGGCGCGCCTCCCCGGCGCCGTGGTGCGCTCTACGGGTCCCACCGGCGAGCAGACGGTGAGCCTGCGCGGCGGCGCGCCCGACGCCGTGCTGGTGCTGGTGGACGGGGTGGCGGTGAACGACCCCGTCACCGGCGTCGCAGACCTGAGCACCGTACCCGCCCACGCGGTGGAGAGCGTCACCGTGCTCCCGGGGGCGCAGGCGGCCCGCTACGGCCCCCGCGCCGAGACGGGGGTGGTGGTGATCGAGACGCGCGCGCCGGACGTGCGGCGGGCCGCCTCGCTCTCCGCCGGGACGCTGGAAGAGGCCGCGGGCGCGGGCGAGTGGGGCGGCGCCGCCGGAGCGCTGCTCTGGAGCGTGGGCGGGCAGGCGCGGCACCTGGGCGGCGCCTTCGACTACGAGCGCGATCCCAACGATCCGCGCACCGTCCGCCGCGCCAACGCGGACCTCGACGAGGGGTCCGTCTTCGCCGCGGCGCGCGCGGGGCTGGCCGGCGGCGAGCTGCGGATGCGGGGAGGATGGGAGGCGGTGGACCGCGGCATCCCCGGTCTCGGCTACGCACCCTCGCCCGAGGCGCGGCAGGAGCTGGCGCGGTGGCGCGGGGCCGCGGCGTGGCGGCGCGCGTCCGCGCGGGGCTCGGCCTCCGCCTCGCTGGCCGGTGCGCTGCAGCGGGCGCGCTTCCGCGACCCCGCGCCTCCCTTCGGCCTCCCCTACGACGACGTCACCCGGGTGGGCACCCTCCAGCTCCGCACCGAGGCGGTGCGGCTGGGGGAGGTGGGCCTGCTGCGCGGGGTGGGGACGGGCGTGGAGGGCACGCTGCAGCGGGTGGACGCGGGCTCGCTCGCCGAATCCGCCCCGCGCACCCGCACGGACCTGGGCGCCTTCGCCCACGCCTCCGCTGGCGCGGAGAGGGGCGGGGTGGAGGTGGTGCTCACCGCGCAGGCGCGGCTGGACCGCGACGGGCTGGCCGGCGAGTGGCACGCCACCCGGGCGCTGGCGCTCGGCGCCGCCTGGGCCGGCGCGCGGCTGCAGCTGGCCAACCGCAGCGCCTACAGCCCGCCCACCCTCGGCGACCAGTTCTTCCGCGAGGGGGTGGCGGTGGCGCCGAACCCCGACCTCCGCCCCGAGCGCGTGCCGAACGAGTGGGAGCTCTCCGCCTCCCTCTCCCGCGCGCTGGGCGGCGCGGAGCTCTCCGCCGGGGGTGCGGCGTACACCGCGGACGTGCGGGGGATGATCGTCTGGATGCCGGACTTCCGCTTCGTGTGGAGCCCCCGGAACACCGACGTCCGCCGCCGCGGCGTCGACGGCTGGGCCGAGCTGGCGCTCCCCGCGCGCCGGCTCCGCCTCGCCGGCGCCTGGTCGCTGGCGCGGGTGACGTACGACCGCCCGGGCGAGGCCGACACGGTGCAGGTGGTCTACCGCCCCCGCCACTCCGGGTGGGTGCGGGGCGAGTGGACCCCCGGCCCCTGGCGGCTGGAGCTGAGCGGCGCCTACACCGGGAGCCGCAATCCCACCCCCACCTCCGCCACCGCGCTTCCCGGCTTCTGGAGCCTGGCGCTGGCCGCCGCGCGCGACTGGCGGCTGGGGCGCTGGACGCTGACCACGGCGGTGGACGTGGACCGCCTGCTGGACGAGAAGGAGTCGCTGATCTTCGGATATCCCGAGCCCGGCCGCCGCGTGCGGCTGGACCTGCGCGTCCGCCGCGCGGACGCGCGCAACTGACACCGAGAAGGAAGTCCCGACCGATGCCGAACCGAGCCTGCCGCCGCCTCCTCTGCGCCGCCCTCCTGCTGCCGGCGCTCGCCGCCTGCGACGATCCCACCGGCGGCGAAGGGGGGATCGCCCGCGCGGTGGTCGTCCTCAACAGCGTCGACAACACCCTCACCCTCGCGCCGGTGGAGGGGACGGCGGCCGGGGCCGGGGAGGTGCGCACCGTCTCGCTGGGCCCCACCGGCACGCCCGTGCGCCTGGCCACGCGGGGGAGCATCGCCGTGGTGCCGATGGGGAACTACCCCTTCGCGCAGGTGGTGGACATCGCCGCCGGGCAGGTCGTGCACACGGTGCCGCTTCCCGCCAACTCCGGCGCCACGGGGGTCGCGTTCCTCAACGACTCCATCGCCGTGGTGGGGAACCCCAACCTCAACACGGTCACCCCGGTCAACGTGCGCCGCGGCACCACCGGCGCGCAGGTGGCCGTGGGCGACTACCCGCACCTGATCGTGGCGCGCGGCAACCGCGTCTACGTGCTGAACGCGGAGCTGGACGACGCCTTCCAGCCGGCGCGTCCCGGCACCGTCCACGTGCTGAACGCGCAGCTGCAGCCGGTGGACACCATCACCCTCGGCGGCCTGAACCCCGGCGCCGCCGCGTTCGACGAGGACGGGGAGACGCTCTACGTGCTGAACTCGGGCACCTTCGGCGGCGACAACAGCTCGCTCTCGGTGATCGACGTGTCGGACGGGGACGAGGAGCGGGTGGTGAACGGCTTCGGGAACTTCCCGGGCGCCCTCGACGTGGCGCCCAACGGCGACGTGTACGTGGGGGTGTACGACGTGGGGATCGTGGTGTGGGACCCGGGCACCCTGGTCTTCGACCGGCCGCTGGCGAACCCGATCGTGCCGGGCGGCGCGCCGCCGGTTTCCGCCCTCGCCTTCGACCGCGACGGGAAGCTGCACACCACCAACCCGGGCACCTGCCAGAACCCGGGAACGGCGTACCGCCTGTCGCAGACCTTCGCGGTGGAGCGGACCATCGCCACGGGCGTGTGCCCGTTCTTCGTGGCCTTCGCGGAGGTGGAGGATTGACGCAGGGCCCGTCAACGCGAGGCGGGTGAGCCGGGGAAGCGCCGCGCCACCGTCATGTGGTAGACGGGCTGCTTGTTCTCCATCATCACGTGGAGCACGCCCCGGCTCCGCAGCTCCGCGATGGCGCGCCCCAGCTCCGCCTGCAGCACCTTCGCGTGCTCCTTCCCCACCCCGTCCAGCATCTCCGCTTCCATCTCCCACCCCACCCGCGCCGCGTCGGGTGCCGGCGCGGCGAAGCGCTCGTGCGACACGTCGACGGTGGTGCCGAACTCGTGCGCGCTCGCCGTCCGCGAGGCGTACGAATTGGTCTTCCGCAGCTCGGCCTGCGTTTCGTCCGTCCGCAGCGCCGAGGTCACCTTCATGCGGTAGCGCGGCAGCCCCAGCCGGTCCAGCCGTGCGTGGAAGCGCCGGCCGAGCTCCACCAGCATCGCACGGGTGTCCGGCGTCACGTACGGCACGGAGTGCGGCATCCCGCGCAGGATCCAGTGCTCGGTGCTGTCACCGAGCGCCACCAGGCGGCCCGCCCGCACCAGCCGCTCGATCTCCGCCTGGTCCGAGACGCGCAGGCCCAGGCGCTGCGCGGTGGCGACCTGCTTCGCGTTCTTGTCCTGCCGCAGCTCGCCCACCTCCCGCGCCCGCAGTGGCGTCGCCTTCCCGAACGCCGACTGCACCGCGACGCTCTCGGCGGCGAGGCCGGCGCGCGCCCGTGCGGAGTCGGCCGCGGTCACCGGACGCGCCGTCGCCAGGGGAACGCGGGGTCGTGGCTCCTCCACCGGGTCGTCGTAGCCGCGGTGCTCGTCGGGCCTGCAGCCGCCCGACGCGAGCAGCGCGAGCAGCAGCGCACCCGTCCATCGTCGCGTCCCGTGCATCGCCACCTCGTGCAAGTCCGATTCGCGGAAGGGCTTCGCCCGAGGCCAGATGCGTGCCACGCGCCCTGAACCGGTCGCCCGGGGTCTCCCAAACGAAACCGGCGGCGGCGGTGTAGCAACTCCACATGAAACGCATCGCCGTCGCCGCCGCGCTCGCGGCGCTCCCGCTCGCCCTGCCGCTGGCCGCCCAGGCCGGCCACGCGCACGCGCATCCCGCGGAAGAGCACTCGCCCGAGCTGCACGCGCAGCTGGAGGAGGTGCGCCGGGCCACCGAGCGCTACCGCGACCACGCCGCCGCCGTGCGCGACGGCTACCGCCGCTTCGGGCAGGAGGCCCCGCTCGCGGGCGAGCACTGGTATCGCCCCGACCTGGTGGGGATCCCCTTCGACCTGCGCCGCCCCTCGACGCTGATGTACGCCACCGTCGGCGGGCGGCGCGAGCTGGTGGGCGTGGCCTACACCGTGTACCGGGTGGACGGCGAGCCGCTCCCCGAGGGCTTCAGCGGCGGCGCCGACACCTGGCACGTGCACGACGTGCGCAGGCTGGCGCTGGCCCTCTCCGAGGACCGGCCCTTCCTGCGCTGGCTGGTGGAGCGGCGGATGGACCGCGGAAAGCTGGGGCACGAGGGGCGCCCGCTGCTGACGATGGTGCACGCCTGGGTGTGGAGCGACAACCCGGACGGCGTGTTCGCCCACCACAACCGGGCGCTCCCCTACCTGCGCGCGGGATTG
>DASUNK010000756.1:0-8187 GCA_036277195.1 Longimicrobiaceae bacterium
GTGCGCGTCCGGCTGGCGGAGGGCGAGGTGGAACCGCTCTTGCACCTGGCCGGCGGCGCCGACCCCGCCGTCGTGCGGGCCGAGGCGCTGCGGATGAAGGCCCGCCTGGTGCCGGGCGCCGTGGCGGCGAACCCGGCCAGCAAGACCGTGCTCCTGCTGGGAGGCGAGCTCCCGCCCGAGCCGCTCCTCCCCCTGGGCGACCTCTACGCCGGCGAGGTGGCCGAGCTGGCGGGCGGCTGGTCCGCCCCGGAGCCCGTGCTCCGCCTGGCGGAGCTGGCCGGCGGCGTCGCCGCGCTCGACGCGGCGCTGCGGGGCTGGGCCGACCGCCGCGACCCCGGCGCCCTCGACGCGCTCCCGCCCGCCGCGGCGGAGGCGGTGCGGGCGGCGCTCGCGCGGGGGCGCGCCGCGCGGCTCCACCCGCGCGTGGTCCCCAAGCGCGGGTTCCGCACCCTGTGCGTGGACCGGTTCGAATGACCGCCACCCCCTTCCCCGCGGAGACTCGCGCGTGACCTCGTCGCCCCTGCTGGCCCTGGCGCAGGCGCTCCCCGACACCGTGGTGGCCGTGCAGGCGGTCCCCGCCTGGCGGGCGTGGGTGGACGTGCTGAGCGCCGTCGCCACCATCGTGGTGGCGCTGGCGCTCCTGGCGCTGGGACTGGTGCTGCTGGTGGCGGCGCTCAAGGCCCGCCGGCTGGTGGCGCGGGCCGAGCGGGCGGCGCAGCGGCTGCGGGTGGACGTGGAGCCCGCCCTGCGCAACGTCACCACCGTCACCGAGAACCTCGCCTTCCTCAGCAAGACGCTGCGGCGCGACGCCGAGGAGCTGAGCCGCACCGTCAACGCCGCCAACGACCGGCTGAACGCCACCCTGCGCGCGGCCGAGCAGCGCGCGGGCGAGCTCGACGCCCTCCTCCAGGTGGTGCAGGAGGAGGCGGAGAACCTCTTCATCGGCGCGGCCTCCGCGGCGCGGGGGGCGCGCGCGGGCGCCGAGGCCTTCCGCCAGCTGGAGGCCGAGCACGCCTACGCCGGCGAGGACGAAGAGGACGAGGAGGAGGACGAGGAGCTGGAGCCCGGCGAGGAGCTGTACGACGAGGACGGCGCCATCGACCCCGACCGGGTGTTCTGACCGGCCGCGCGCGAATCCTGACGAGACCGGAGAGACGTTCGATGCGACAGGACACCACGGACTTCCTGACCGCCTTCGCCGTGGGGGCCGTGCTCGGGGTCGGGGCCACGCTCCTGCTGCGCCCGGAGCCCCGCTCGGCCAAGGAGCGGCTGATCCGCGAGCTGCGCCCCAAGGCCCAGCGCGCGCCCCGCGGCAAGGGGGACGTGCGCGCCGCCCTGCGCGAGCGCGCCCGCCGCCCCGCCGCCGACACCTCGGGCGAGGCCGTCACCCTCGGCAAGGAGCTGCTCGAGGAGTTCCGCGGCGAGGTGGCCCGAATCCTGAACGATGCGCGCGACGAGCTGCGCGAGCTGTCGCGCGAGCAGGCGCGCGGCGCCCGTCGGCAGGCCGGCCGGGCCCGCCGCAAGCCGGAGGGCTAGCGGGGCGAGAGAGGCAGGAGGAGGAGCTTGGTGAGGTACGCGGCCGCCGCGCTCGTCGCGGTCCTGCTGGTGGGGCTCCTCCCCGACCCCGCGTGGGCATGGGGGCCGGCCACCCACGTGTACCTGGGCTCGTCGGTGCTCGACACGCTGCACCTCCTCCCCCCCGCGGTGCGCACCGTGCTGGCGGCGTACCCGCTCGACTTCCTCTACGGCTCGCTGGCGGCCGACATCTCCCTCGCCAAGAAGTACGTCCCCGAGGGGCGGCACTGCCACCACTGGCACATCGGGGAGGAGATCCACGCCGCCGCCGAGAGCGAGCGGATGCAGGCGGTGGGGCTGGGCTACCTCGCGCACCTGGCGGCCGACACCATCGCCCACAACTTCTTCATCCCCCGCCAGCTGCTCCTCACCTCCTCGAGCAAGGCGCTGGGGCACTCGTACTGGGAGGCGCGGATGGACACGCGCCTGGGCGAGCGCTTCGCGCGGCTGGCGCGGCACGTGGTGGTGGACCACGACCACGCGCAGGCCGACGAGCTCTTCGACCGGGTGCTCTCGGGGACGCTCTTCTCCTTCCGCACCAACCGCCGGATCTTCCGGGGGATGATCCGGGTGCAGGACAGCGACCGCTGGCACAACATCTTCGGCGGGCTGGTGACGCGCTCGCGCTGGGAGCTGACGGACGACACGGTGCAGGGGTACGTGGCGCGCTCGTTCGACTACGTGGTGGACTACCTGACGCATCGCACCGAGGCGATCGCGGCGGGGCTGGACCCGATCGGCGACGTGAACCTGTCGCTGTCGAAGAAGGTGCGGCGGCTGGCGCTGCGCGACGGGGCGGCGCAGCGCCCGGAGCTGCTGCACGAGATGGCGGACGAGTTCTTCCCCCTCCCCGAGATCCCCTTCGGCTACCTGGCCCTCCCCAGCACCAACGGCGGCGCCGGCGAGTAGTATCGTCGGGCCGGGCAGCACAACCGTACGGCGGAACGCCCGTAGGGGCGAGGCATGCCTCGCCCGTGCCCGCGCCGGGTCCGTCGCACTCGCGCATCCCCCAAGCCGGGCGATTGGAAATCGCGGCTACAACCACGCGAAGTCCGCCTGCGCGGACTGCACGCCACCCTCGGCGCGCCCCGGACGTATTTTCTCTAACTCGACGATGTTGACGCCGCCCCCAGAGGCGAGGAGCTTGGAGGCACTCCAACTCCAGGAGGGCAGGATGACGTACTCGTTGGACCCCGGCTCCGAGCGATTGATCGAAAAGCACCTGAAGTCGGGTAACTACCGGTCGCCTGGTGAGGTAATCGGGGCGGCACTCAGGCTACTCGATCGGCGCGAGGAACGGACTCGGAACAAGCTGGAAGCCTTGCGACACGAGATCCAGGTCGGAATCGATGAGATTGAGCGCGGTGAAGTGATTCCAGGCGAGCAGGCGTTCGCCGAGATCCGGGAGGCAGTGCGAAAACGGACCGGCCGATGAACTCGCGTCTGTATTCCCCGCTATCGGACCGCGGAGCAGAGCGCAGCTCCGGCTAGCGTCACCCCCTTGAGCGTGGCGTGGCGGAGCTTGCGGCCGGCGCGCCAGGGGAGCGCCGCCACCTCCACCCGCAGCCCCGGACGCACCCACTGGATGGCCTCGCGCGGGGGCTGCTTCCCCGGCCAGGGGCACGCGTCCGTGCGGAGCGCCCGCACCGCCTCCACCAGCTCCCCCCGCAGCGGGCCCCGGCACCAGCCGGAGACGCGCCCCGCGTAGACCGGCTCCCCCCCGGCACCCTCGAAGCACACCAGCAGCTCCGCCACCCGCGGCGTGAACCCCAGCACGCGCACCCGGTAGCGGTGGAAGCACTTCACCTTCAGCCAGTCGCCCGTGCGCGCGCCGGGGTGGTAGAGGCTGCGGGCACGCTTGCACACGATCCCCTCCACCCCCGCCGCGTGCGCCGCCCGGAAGAAGGACGCGCCGTCGCCGTCCACGTAGTCGCAGTAGCGCACGCGTCCGGCGTCGCACCGGTCCCGCACCCACTCCTCCAGCCGCAGCTTGCGCTCCAGCAGGGGGCGGCCGGTGAGGTCGGCGCCGTGCAGGTAGGGAAGGTCGAACACCTGGTAGTGGAGACGGGCGGCGCCGTGCCGCTTCCGCAGCGTCCGGTGCAGCACCTCGAAGTCCGGGATGCCGTCGTCGTCCAGGTACACCAGCTCGCCGTCGAGCCACGCCTCGCGCATCCCCAGCGCCGCGACCGCGGCGGCGACCGGCTGCAGCAGGCTCGTCCAGTCGGTCCCGTTGCGGGTGACCAGCCGCGCCTTCCCGCGCTCCACGCGGCAGAGCAGGCGGAAGCCGTCGTACTTCACCTCGTGCACCCACCCGCGTGCATCCGGTGGCGCGCTGGCGCTCCTGAGCAGCTGGGGCGAAAGGTGAGCGGGGAGCACGGCCACAGTAGCCACTTTGCCGAACAAAAACCGAAGATCGTTCCGGCAATGTAACTGCCTGTGGCGAGGCGTGCTAGATGTGGCGCAAAGTACACGGCGAGCACGGTTGACCGACCCCCCAGCGGTTAAAACCGCGGCAACAACTACGCGAAGTCCGCCTTCGCGGACTGCGAGGCTGCTCTCGACCGGTCCGGACAGCCCGGTCCACCGGCGACGAATGTCGTTCCGTGCGAGGAACGAGCGCGGAATCTGGCCTGCGGGGTTGGTGCTTGCCGGAGCGCAGACCGAACCTGGCTTGGACCCTGGTTCGTCGCGGCCGCCGCTACGGTGAGGCTGCCGCACCCGGCTCTCAGTCATCCCTCGGCCAGATTCTTCAGCCCTGCGGGCGACGGTGCAACGGCTGCATTCCGGTGGCCGGGCTTCAGAATGACAGCGTGCCTACCGGAGGGCACGCAACCCACCCTACAGTCGGCGAAGGCCGACTTCGCGTAGTTGTTGCCCGCGGTTTCAACCGCTGGGCTGAAAGCTACGAGGGAGGGTGCGGCCGGCGGGGTGAGGGACCGAAGCTGCCGTCGCGGAGGAAGCGGACCACCAGCGCCTGCACGTCGCGGCGGCCCATGATGAAGGAGTGCGCGGCGGGAACCACCACGTGGTCGCGCTCGCCGGCGAGGTGCGTCTCCTCCACCGACACCTTGCCGTCCTTCTCTCCCGCCACCACCCCGATCTCCACCGCCCGCGGGGTGGGGATGGCGCGCACGGTCCCGCGCTCCGGGTCCAGCTCGCGGAGGGGAGGGAGGAGCCACGCCAGGTACGGCGCCGCCTCGCCCGCGGACGCGGCGCCCTGGTTGGGCGGCGCCAGCATCACCACCCGCCCCGCGCGCGGGAGCGGCCGCTCGGCCAGCGCCCGGCGCACCAGGATGTTCCCCAGGCTGTGGCCGACGAAGTGGACGCGGGGCGCGGCGCCCGTGCCGCGCGCGACGGCGCGCGAGAGCGCGTCCGCCAGCGCGGGGATCGAGTCCGCCGTGCTGGAATAGCCCCAGTTGAGCACCCGGTAGCCCTCGCGCTCCAGCGCGCGGGCCAGCGGCCGCATGGAGAGCTTGGTGCGCCCCATGCCGTGCACCAGCACCACCAGCTCCCGCCGGTCGCCCGGCTCGGGAGCGGGCATGCGCGGCCACGCGGCCACCGCCAGCAACGGCACGGCCGCCAGGATCAGCACCCCACAGAGCACCAGCACGCGGCGCAGTCGCCGCCTCGCGTTCACGTCCTTCTCATCCTTTTGAAGCGTACGGTCGTCTACTAACCCCGAGGCGCGCCCGGGTGCCCCGCTCAGTCGTACTCGCGCTGCAGGTTGGCGTAGCGCAGGATCACCGTCTTGCGCCCCACGGTGTCGAAGTCGATGGTGGCGCGCACGTCGTTCCCGCCGCCGGAGAGCTCCCGCACCGTCCCCGCCCCGAACTGCGGATGCCGCACCCGCGACCCCTTGATCATCGAGGGCGCGTCCTGCGAATCCGAGTAGTCCACCGTGTAGCCGCCGTCCCCGTCGCCGCCGGCATCCACCGCAGCACGGGCGGCAGTGCCGAAGCCCAGGCGCTCGCTGCGCGAACGGAAGAGCGACGCGGCCGCTTTCCACGGCTGCCGGAACGACGAGGCGTACTCCAGCGTGCGCGCGGTGCGCCGCCGCTCCACCAGCTCCGGGGGCACCGACTCCAGGAAGGGCGACGGCGCCGTGTCCATCCACATCGCCCCCCGCCGGCGGCGCTTGGCCCAGGCCAGGTACAGCTTCCGCTCGGCGCGGGTGATCCCCACGTAGAAGAGCCGCCGCTCCTCCTCCATGTCCGCCCGCTCGTCGTAGGCGCGCATGATGGGGAAGAGCCCGTCCTCCAGCCCGGTGATGAAGACGAAGGGGAACTCCAGCCCCTTGGCGTTGTGCAGCGTCATCATCGCCACGGCGTCGGCCGTGGGGTCGTGCTGGTCGATGTCGGCGACGAGAGCCACGTGCGCCAGGAAGAGGTCGAGCGCGCGCGGCGGCGCATCGCCCATCTCCTCCAGCTCCAGCATCAGCTCGGGGTCCTGCTCGTCGAGGCGGCGCTGCAGGTCGGCGGCGCCCGCGATCAGCTCGTCGAGGTTCTGGATGCGGTCCTCGCCCTCGGGACCCTCCTCCTTGAGCGCCTCCACCATCCCCGACTCGCGCACCAGGCCGCGCAGCAGCTCCTGCAGCGCCAGGTCGCGCCCCGCCAGCGCGGCGTGCTTCTCCACCAGCGCCGCCAGCTCGGGGAGCGCCCGCGCCGCGGGGCCGCGGATGCCGTCCACCCGGTCCGCCTCGGCGGCGGCGCGCAGGAGCGAGAGCCCGCGCCGCGAGGCGTGCTCGGCCAGGCGCGCCACCGAGGCGTCGCCGATCCCCCGGCGCGGCACGTTGACGATGCGCAGGAAGGCCTCGTCGGCGTTGGGGTTGGCCACCAGGCGCAGGTAGGCCAGGGCGTCCTTGACCTCGCGCCGCTCGTAGAAGCGCGTCCCGCCGATGACACGGTACGCCATCCCCTTGCGGCGCAGCGCCTCCTCCATGGTGCGCGACTGCGAGTTGGTGCGGTAGAGGATCACGAAGTCGCGCAGCACCAGCCGCGCGTCGTCCTGGGTGCGGGCGCGGATTTCCTCGGCCACCCAGGCGGCCTCGTCGTCGGCGTCGGCGGCCTCCACCAGCGTGAGCAGCTCGCCGCCGTCGCGCTCGGTGCGGAGCGTCTTCCCCTTGCGCCCCACGTTCTCGGCGATGACGCGGTTGGCGGCGTCGAGGATCACCCGCGTGGAGCGGTAGTTCTGCTCCAGCCGCACGGCGCGCGCGTCGGGGAAGTCCTCCTCGAAGCCCAGGATGTTGCGCAGGTCGGCGCCGCGCCAGCGGTAGATGGACTGGTCGTCGTCGCCCACCACGAAGAGGTTGCGGTGCTCCTCGGCCAGGAGACGGAGGAAGACGTACTGGGCGCGGTTGGTGTCCTGGTACTCGTCGACCAGCAGGAAGGTGAAGCGCGCCCGGTAGCGCGCCAGCACCGGGGGGACGGTGCGGAGCAGCTCCACCGGCTTCACCAGCAGGTCGTCGAAGTCGAAGGCGTTGGCGGCCTTCAGCGCCCCCAGGTAGCGCGGGTAGACCTCGGCCACCACGTGGGCGAAGGGGTCGGCCGCGCCGCGGGCGTACTCCTCGGGGGTGGTGAGCTCGTTGCGGGCGTGCGAGATGGCGGCGTGGACGGCGCGGGGGGTGACGCGCTTGAGGTCCACCCGCAGCTCGTCGCGGAGGATGCGCTTGACCACGTTCTCGGCGTCGTCGGCGTCGTAGACGCTGAAGCCGGGGGTCCACCCCAGGCGGGGGGCGTCGCGGCGGAGGATGCGGGCGCCCACGGCGTGGAAGGTGCCCACCCACATCCCGGCGGGCTCGCCGCCCAGGAGCGCGCGGACGCGCTCGCGCATCTCGCCGGCGGCCTTGTTGGTGAAGGTGAGGGCGAGGACGTGCTGCGGGTCCACGCCGCACTCGTCCACCAGGTAGGCGATGCGGTGGGTGAGGACGCGGGTCTTGCCGGAGCCGGCGCCGGCGAGCACCAGCAGGGGGCCTTCGACGTGGGTCGCGGCCTCGCGCTGCTCCGGGTTCAGGTGCGAGAGGTCGACCGCCATCTCAGAGCACCTCCCCCTCGGCCTCGCCCGCGGAGCCCTTCTCGGCCACGGCCGGGAGCACCATGGCGAAGACCGCCCCCCGCTCGGAGGGCTCCAGCAGCAGCCGCCCCCGGTGCACGTCCTCCACGATGCGCCGCGCCAGCGAGAGCCCCACCCCCCAGCCTCCCTGCTTGGTGCTCACCCCCGGCTCGAAGAGGGTGTTGCGCACGTGCGGCGCCACGCCGGGCCCGTCGTCGGCCACCCGCACCTCCACCCAGCGCTCGCCCCGCGCCCCCGCCTCGATGCGGATGGTCCCTCCCGAGCCGGCCAGCGCGTCGAGCGCGTTCTTGATCAGGTTCTCCAGCGCCCACTCCAGCAGCACGGCGTTCCCCAGCACCGGCGGCGTCCCCTCGGCCACGTCGACCTCGATCTCCACGCTCTTCCCCAGCTGCGGCAGCCGCACCCGCACGTAGCGCTCCAGCACCCGCAGCAGGGTGCGCACGTCGACGCCCTCCGTCTGCACGGGGCGGCCGATCCACTCGAAGCGCCGCGCCACCTTCTCCAGCCGGTCCAGGTCCGCCTCCATCTCGGCGGCCACGGCGG
>DASUNK010000757.1:0-3346 GCA_036277195.1 Longimicrobiaceae bacterium
GCGGACGTGTCCGGACACGCAGCGAGGGCGGCCGTGCAGTCCGCGAAGGCGGACTTCGTGTTTCTCCAGCGGCGAATTCATTCGCTCCCGCTGGGGGACTGGTGAGGGCCTCTCCGTTCACCCCGTTCACCTGCGCATCCCGGCAAATCCAACGTTTCGCGCCACGTTTGACAACCCGGCGCCGAGCTGATATCTTTGGGCCGCTTTCCAAAACTGATCCCAGTTTCCGCAGCAGTTACCCGCCCGCACCCTCGGTGCCTCCGCTCGGACGGTTGCGGCTTACCTCGGCCTGATCGGCGCCCTGTCGGTCGGATCCATCGCCCAGTTTCCCCCTACGGAAGTGAATCAAGCCAGAGAGCTGACGCGCCGCCTGGCGCTCGCCGCGCTCGCCTGCGGCGCCGCCGCGGGATGCGGGAGCACGTCCGGGCCCGTGGCCATCGGTACCGCCGGGCCCTTCCAGGAAGGGTACGCGCAGATGGTGAAGCGCGCGGTGGAGATGGCCGTGGAGGAGGCCAACGCCGATGGCGGGGTGAACGGCGCCCCGATCGAGGTGGTGGCCCGCGACGACGGCGGCGACGGGGTGCGCGCGGCCGCCATCGCCCAGGAGTTCCTCGACACGCCCAACCTGGTGGCGGTGGTGGGGCACGCCAACTCGGGCGGGATGGCGGGCGCCGCGCCGCTCTACGACCACGGGCTCCCGGCCGTCATCCCCAGCGCCACCTCGCCGGCGCTCACCGGCGTGTCGCCCTGGGTGTTCCGGGTGACCACCAACGACTCCACCAACGGCGCCATGCTGGCCCGCTTCGCCGCGGCCCAAGGGGCGCGGCGGGTGGCCGTGCTCTACGAGAACAACGTCTACGGGCGCGACCTGGCGCAGGCCTTCCGCACCGCCTACCCGGGCACGCTGGCGGCCATGGACCCGATCCCGGGCGACGGGAGCCGGGTGGAGCCGTTCGTCTCCTACCTCCGGCAGATCCAGCCGGAGCTGGTGTTCGTGGCCGGCACCGAGCTTTCCGGCCGTGCCCTGCTGCGGGAGGCGGAGCGGCAGGGCTTCCAGACGCAGTGGCTGGCCGGCGACGGCTGGGCCGGGCTCACCGGCGACACCGCCATCGCCGAGGGCGTGTACATGGCCACCCCGTTCGCGGTGACCGACCCGCGCCCCGAGGCCCAGCGCTTCGTGGAGGCGTTCCGCAACAAGTACGGGGTGACGCCCGACGCCAACGCCGCCATGGCCTACGACGCCACCCGCCTGGTGGTGGCGGCCCTGCGCGAGGAGGGAGCCAGCCGCCGCGGGGTGCGGGCCTACCTGGAGCGGGTGAAGGGCGCGCGCGCCTTCCCCGGCGTCACCGGGCCGGTGGCCTTCCGCGACGACCACGACCCGGACCGCGGCGGGGCGCTGATCGCGCAGGTCCGCGCGGGCACGCTTCAGCCGATCGAGGAGGGGAGCCGATGAGCGGCGTGGTTCGACACTCCAGCATCCGCAACCGGCTGCTGGGCGGGTTCGGCGTGCTGGTGCTGCTGCTGGCGGCGGCGGGCGCGCTGGGTTGGCGCTCGCTGATGACCATCTCCGGCACCATCCGCGACGCCCTGCACGGGGTGGAGCAGGACGCGCGGCTCTCCACCGAGCTGGCCACCGACGTGGCCCGCGAGATCGCCGTGGCGGCGCGCTACATCGAGCAGCGCGACGCGGCGGCCGAGGCCAGCTTCGACTCGCTGCGCTGGCAGACGCACCGCACCCACCGCGCCCTGCGCCGGCGTCCCAACATGACGCAGGACGAGGTGTCGCTGGTGGTGGGGATCGACCAGGCGCTCTCCGAGGCCGAGGTGCGCTACGTGATGGCCCGGCGCCTGAGCGAGCTGGGGCGCGCCGACGAGGCGCGGGCGCAGACGGACAGCGCGCGGGCCATCGAGGCCGCGATGCTGGGCGACCTGGAGCGGCTGGCGGCGGTGAAGGCCCAGCGCGTGGCCGACGCGGCCGGCGGGCTGGAGGCGGCCGCCGGGCGGCGCGCCGCCCTGCTGGTGATGCTGCTGCTGGGCGCGCTGGCGCTGGCCGGCGCGGTGGTGTGGCTGGTGATCCGCTCCATCTCCGCCCCGCTCGACGCGCTGGCCATTCACGCCGGGAAGCTGAGCGAGGGCGACCTCACCGCCCGCACCGCCGGCCGCCTCCCGGGCGAGCTGGGGATCCTGGCCACGGCGATGAACCGCACCAGCGAGTCGCTCTCGCGCATCGGCGCGGGGGCGGCGGGCGCGGCGGACAGCATCACCCGCTCCGCCGACGACCTCTCGGCCATCTCGCAGCAGCTGGCCGCGGCCGTGGGCGAGGTGACGCGCTCCATCACCCACGTCTCCGACGGCGCCACGGACCAGGTGGCGCAGCTGCGCCGGGTGGACGAGGCGCTGCGCACCATGCTGGAGCGGGCGCAGCACGTGGTGGCCGAGGTGCGCGAGGTGTCGGAGCTGGCCCACTCCATCGAGGAGGTGGCCCGCACCCGGCGCGACGAGACGGCGCGCACCACCGAGGCGCTCTTCAAGATCAAGGGGACGGTGGAGGCGGCCGCCGCCGAGACGCGGGCGCTGCACCAGTCGGTGGCCGACGTGAGCACCTTCGTGGAGACGGTGAACCGCATCGCCGAGCAGACCAACCTGCTGGGGCTGAACGCGGCCATCGAGGCGGCGCGGGCGGGCGAGGGCGGGAGCGGCTTCGCGGTGGTGGCCGACGAGGTGCGCAAGCTGGCGGGGCAGGCGCGCGCCGGCGCCGAGAACGTGGCGAGCATCACGCGGGCCATCACCGAGCGGGTGAACAGCACCGCGCGGGCGATGTCGGCGGGGGTGAGCCACGTGGAGGAGATCGAGCGGGTGGCGCACGACATCGAGGGCTCGCTGCTGACCATCGTGGAGGCGGCGGAGCGCACGCGGCGCGCGGCGGAGAGCGTGACCGCCGCCGCCGAGGGGAACGCCGCCGCGGCGGTGGAGGCGGCGCGCGGGGTGGCCGCCGTGGCCGACACGGCCGAGACGCACGCGGCCACGGCGGTCGGCGTGCGCGCGGCGACGGCGCAGCAGGACAGTGCCTGCCGGCTGGTGGCGGAGGCGACGGAGCGGCTGATCGGGAGCGCGGGGCAGCTGCGCTCGCTGGTGGGCGGGCTGCGGGTGGACGAGGCGCACCTGGAGGAGTCCGCCGCCGAGCCGCCGGCGGCGCCCGAGGTGCCGTCCGTCCCCCGGCTCTTCGTGGAGGAGGAGGAAGCGGCGCCCGCCGGCACCGAGGCGCTGCGCCGCCGGCGCCGGGTGGCGCGCGCGAGATGAGGCTGGCGGCGCGGCGCACGCACGCGGGCGGGGAGGCGGAGAGTCG
>DASUNK010000758.1:0-6752 GCA_036277195.1 Longimicrobiaceae bacterium
AGCCGCTCGGGCTCGCGCAGCGAATCCAGCAGGTCGGCAACGGCCTGGTGACGCGGCGAAATGCCGTACAGGCTCAGGATCAGCTCGAAGACCGTGGCGAAATAGTTCCGGGGCTCGCGGAAGTCCGCGTAGACCCGGCCCTGGAGGAGCAGCGGCAAGGAGGTCTTCTCGCTTCCGTCCAGCAGCAGCGGCAGCACGGTCTCCTTCTCCGCCTCGCTCCCCAGCATCCGGGTGCCGACCAGGTCGCCCTCCGCGGCTGCTGCGAACCCTCCCTTCTCATACTTCTCCCGGTAGAGCGGAGTGCCCACCACCAGCACCCGGTCGCTCTTCCCCGCGCGCTCCACGAAGCGCGATACGCTGGCCCCGATGCGCGCGTTCTCCCACCGGTCCAGCACCACGACGAGCCCCGCCTTCTGCAGGTCCGTGGCGAGGCTGTGCTCCACCCAGCGCTCGTGCTCGGGCACGCCCCACGCGTAGCTGACGAAGCACTCGGGGACCGCGATCCCCTGCTCCTTCACGAAGCCCTGCAGCTGGAAGACGGCCTGCTCGAACCGCGTCCGCTGCTCGGCGGTGCGGCGCTGCTCGTCCACCAGCGCCTGCTCGTCGCGCGTCAGCTGGATCGGCTCGCCGGCCGCGGGGAGCGCCACCTGCGCGCCGCATTTCGAGCAGAAGGCGCTCTCGTCTCCCTCGCGCAGCTGTTCGCGGACCACCGCGCGGTTCAGGTGATGGCCCTTCGGGCAGACCACCGGCTCGAAGCGCAGGATGGTCAGGTTGCGGCGGGCGAGGAAGCTCTCGACCAGGCTCTGGAAGAGGGTCCGCACCGGCCGTCCCACCTTCGTGCCGAAGTACAGCACGAAGTCCAGCTCGCCGTCGCGCTCCGCGTCCTGGCGGAAGCCGCACACCAGCCCATCGCCCACCTCGTAGCGGGCGTGGTTCTGCCACTGGTTGGTCCGCGTGAAGGTGCTGGTGTAGCCCAGCAGCACCACCAGCGAGGCGTACACGTTCTCCACTGCGCCGCTCACCGTGTAGGCCACGCCGTCCTCGGTAGGAGCCTCGTTCTCCAGCGGCGGCTTCTTGAGGTTGATCAGCTCCGGGAATACCAGGTACGACTGCGCGTTGAGCGGGTCCGTCTCGCGGAAGCAGACGTTGTGCTCCAGGAAGAGCAGCGCCGCCGCGTCCAGCAGCACGCTCCGCTCCTCCGCCGAGAGGGCCTCCAACTCGGGGAAGGCGTATCCTCCCTCCAGCAGCCGCTTCTCTTCCAGCGAGCCGAGGCCCCGCGGGTTCCGCCGCGCTTCCAGCACGAACGACGACGCCAGGTTGTTGAGCAGGTCCGGCGCCAGGAGGATGCGCGCCTCGCCGCCCGAGGTCCGCAGCCGCTTGACGTAGCCGTAGTTCTCCAGGTGCCCCACGGCGGTCTCCACCTCGTCGTCGGCGAACGACCAGCGCGGGTCGGTCTCCCGCAGGCGCCGGCTCAGCTCCGCCAGGTCGACGACGGTCCGCCGCTCCGTCTCCACCTCCTTCAGCCCCAGCACGTAGTCCTTGATCCGCTTGAAGGTCGCGGTGGTGACCGTGGCGGGCTTCTGGTCCCAGGGGACCAGCGCCTTCATCCGCTCGACGAGCGCCTCCAGCCCCTCGCCGGTGCGCGCGCTGGTGCGGACGTGGGCGGCGATCCCGTGCTGGCGGCAGAACGTCTCCAGCTCCTCCCCGGTGAGCGTGGGAGTGCCGCGGTCCGCCTGCGCGCCCACCAGGAGGGTCGGGCAGCGGGTGCCTCCCGCCTGGAGCTGCTTCAGCCAGAACGCCACGCCGTGCAGCGGGTCGCGGATGTCCGAGGCGTCGAACAGCACCAGCGCCAGGTCGGCGTCGTCGAGGAAGAGCGCGTGGATGAGCCGGTAGTCCGGCTGCCCGGCGAGGTCCCAGAGAATGGCTTCGCACTGGGTGCCGTCCTGGCGGCGCGTGCCGAGTTCGGGGTAGACCCAGAACTGCTGGCCGTGGGTGGAGGCCTGCTCCCTGAACTCGCCGTGCACCAGCCGGTAGCCCAGCGCCGACTTGCCGACGCTGTGGTCGCCCACCAGCACTACCTTGGCCGTGGTGTGGTGCACCGCGCGGACGGTGGCGGGCTCGCTCCGCCGGCGAAGCAGGAGGTCGGCGTCGAGGTCCCAGACCTGGATCGAATTCGGTTCGGCACCCGCTCCGGCGACGGTGGCCAGCTGCAGCCGCTGCGGGCTCCAGGCGAGGCGCCAGGAGCCGTCTGTCGGGACAGCCGCGGCGGGGATGACGCCGAGGGGATCCCAGGTGTCGCACCTCCAGAGCCGGACCTCGCCGCCGGAATCGTCCTTCGAGGCCAGCAGCCGCCCGTCACTGGAAACGGCTACGGTCTCTATGCCTGACCGGTGCCCCTCCAGGGTGCGCAGGAGAACGCCGCTCTGGACGTCCCACACCTTGATGCTCCGGTCGCGGCCAGCCGTGAGCAGGGTTAGACCCGTGGGATCGAAGGTCGCGCTCCACACGAGGTCACCGTGCGGGAACATCCTCATGGGCGCGCCCGAGACGGGGTTCCAGAGCGCCACCGTTCCGTCGACACCGGCGCTGACGAGGCCATGCCCGCGCGGCTCGTACGCCAGGTCCTTGACGCTACGCTTGTGGGCTTCGATCCGGCCCAGGGGACTGCCGCCTGCCGCGTTCCAGAGGCGGATGACTCCGCTGCCGTCCCCGCTGACCAGGATTCCGCCATCGGGATGGTAGGCGACGGAGTAGACCCATTCCTCCTGCACGTCGAGCGTGCGCAGCAGCGCGCCCGTGTACGTGTCCCAGATACGGATCGTCCTGTCCGCGCCGCCCGTGGCGAGCGTCACGCCGGTGGGATGGAAGGCGACGCTCAGGACGCGGTCGGTGTGCCCCCGATGGGTGCGGAGCAGCCTGCCGCTCAGGGCATCCCACACACGGAGCGTCCTGTCGCTCGACCCGGTCGCGATGAGCCGTCCGTCCGGAGACCAGGCGATCGCCCAGATATGGTCCTCGTGGCCCCGGAGCGTGTTGCGCGCGGTCACGCCCGGCGGCAGCTCCGGCTCGGGGCTCGCGCTCCCTCGCGATGGATGCACCATGGCTCGCCAATATGCGGGATCGGTGTCGCGGCACAAGCAGGATCGCGGCGCCCGGCGCGCTTCCTGCGACGATCTCACGGCAGATACCCGGACCGGCGCGCATGGCGCCGGTTCGCGTTTCGTATCGGGTGAATCCAGGAAGAAGAGGGATGGCGCAGAGCACCTCCGCAGCCGGAACGGGCCCGGTCGTCTTCATCAGCGGCGGCGCGGGGAACCTGGGCCGCGCCGTCACGCGCGAGTTCCTGGCGAACGGCTGGCGCGTCACGGTCGCGCTGCACGCCAAGGACGCGCAGAACGCCCTCGACCCCCTCCGCGCCGACTTCCCGGGCCGGCTGCAGACCTTCCTGCTGGACCTCGCCAACGTGCGCGGCGCCGACTCGGCCATCCGGCAGACGGTGGAGTGGGGCGGACGGGTCGACGCGGTGGCGCACCTGGTGGGCGCGTGGGCCGGCGGGGTGAAGCTGGCCGACACCGAGGTGGAGCTGTGGGACCGGATGATGGACGTCAACCTCAAGTCCGCCTGGCTGGTGGCGCGCGCCGCCATTCCGCGGATGGCGGCGCAGGGCGGGGGCGCGCTGGTGTTCGTGGCTTCCCGCGCCGCGCGGGTGCAGCGCGCGGGGAACGGGGCGTACGCCATCGCCAAGGCGGGGGTGTGCGTGCTGGCCGAGACCATCGCCGAGGAGTACCGCGAGCAGGGAGTGCGCGCCAACGCCGTGCTCCCGGGCACCATCGACACCCCCGCCAACCGCGCCGCCATGCCGAAGGCCGACGCCGCGAAGTGGACGCCGCCGGAGGAGATCGCGCGGGTGATCCAGTTCCTGGCCTCGCCCGCGTCGGCGGCCGTCAACGGAGCGCAGGTGCCCGTCTACGGCCGCAGCTGACGCGCACGGCGCGTGCAGGGAGTCGGGGAGGCGCCTGCGGGGAAGGCGCCGTCACGCGATACGAGGAGGAGAGGAACGATGCGGGCTTCGAAGCTCTGGCTGGTGATGGCGCTGCCGCTGGCCCTGGCCGCGTGCGGCGGCGGCGACGAGGGAGAGACGGGCGACCCGGACAACGCCACCTCCGAGGGCGAGGCCACGGTGGGGGCCGGCACCGGCGGCCCCGGGGATACGGCGGCGGGCGACAGCGGCATGCCCGCGGCGCACGCCCCCGGCGCCATGGGGGCGGCCACGCTGGCGGCGCTGAACAACTCGGGGATCACGGGCGAGGCGTCGCTCTCGACGCAGGGCGACCGGACGCAGGTGGTGCTGAACCTTCGCAACGCCCGGCCGAGCGCCACGCACCAGGCGCACATCCACAACGGCACCTGCGAGGCGCTGGGCCAGGTGGTGGCGCAGCTGACCCCCGTGCAGACCGACGCCACCGGCTTCGGCACCAGCACCAGCAGCGTGGGCGACCCGCTGGACCGCTTCACCGGCGGGGCGTTCGTGGTGGCGGCGCACGTCGCAGGGGGCGCCCCCGGCGTGCCGGTGACCTGCGGCCCCATCCAGGCCCACCAGATGTGAAACGCGTCGACCCCCTCCCCCGGAGAGCCGGGGGAGGGGGTCGAGCGTGCGACAGAGTCTCCCGCTAGAACGCGACCGTGTCCTGGATGGCCTTGAGCACGTCCTCGGGCTCGGGGAGGATCGCCCGCTCCAGCTGCGGCGCGTAGGCCACCCAGGTGTCCAGCGCCGCCACCCGCTTCACCGGCGCGTCCAGCCACACGAACAGCTCGTCCGCCACCCGGGCCACGATCTCGGACCCGATCCCCCACGACAGCGAGTCCTCGTGCGCCACGATGAGGCGGTTGGTGCGCTTCACGCTCGCGGCCACCGTCTCCAGGTCGAAGGGCGCCACCGTGCGCAGGTCGATCACCTCGGCCGAGATGCCGTGCTGCTCCTCCGCCTGCTTGGCGGCCACCAGCGAGCGCTGCACCAGCGCCCCGCACGCCACGATGGTCACGTCCGTCCCCTGGCGCACCGTGCGCGCCTTGCCGAAGGGGATCATGAAGTTGGGGCCCGGATACACGCCCTTGTTGTAGACCTGGCGGTACAGGTGCTTGTGCTCCAGGAAGAGCACCGGGTCGTCGCAGCGGATGGCGGTGCGCAGCAGCCCCGCCGCGTCCATGGCCGTGGAGGGGAGCACCACCCGCAGCCCGGGGCAGTGCGCGAAGATGCTCTCCCCCGTCTGCGAGTGGTAGATGGCGCCGCCCTTCAGGTAGCCGCCGTAGGTGACGCGCACCACCACCGGCGAGGTCCAGGTGTTGGCCGAGCGGTAGCGCATGGTGGCCAGCTCGTTGCGCAGCTGCATCATCGCCGGCCAGATGTAGTCGAAGAACTGGATCTCCACCACCGGCTTGAAGCCGCGCAGCGCCATCCCGATGGCGCGCCCCACGATGTTGGCCTCGGCGAGCGGCGAGTTGAACACCCGCGTCCCCCCGAACTCGCGCTGCAGCCCGGCGGTGACCTTGAAGACGCCGCCCTTCCCCTTGACCTGCTCCAGGATCTCCTCGCGCGAGCAGTCCGCCACGTCCTGGCCGAAGACGACGATGCGCGGGTCGCGCCGCATCTCGTCGCGCAGGGTGGCGTTGATGAGGTCCACCATCGTGGTCTCATTGCCGGAGAACCGCGGGTCGTCCTCGGTGTCGAACTGCTCGGCCGTGGGGTCCACGTCCGGCGAGTAGAGGTAGAGCATGGCGGTGGAGGGATCGGGCTGGGGCGAGGCGAGCGCCTCGTCCGTGGCCTGCTGCACCTCGGCGTTCACCTCGGCCTCGATGCGCTCCAGCTCCTCCTGCGTGGCGTGCCCGTCTTCCACCAGCATCCGCGCCGTGCGGGTGATGGGCTCGCGCTGCGCCTCCTCGCTCCGCATCGCGTCGGTCTTGTAGAACTTCTCGTCGTCCGAGAGCGAGTGCGAGTACGGGCGGACGACCTTGGCGTGCACCAGCGCGGGGCCGCGCCCCGAGCGGGCGTGCTCCACCGCCTGCCCCATCACCGCGTGGCTCTCCACCACGTCGGTGCCGTCGCAGGTGAGGATGAGCAGGTCGGGGAAGCCCGCCACCAGCTTGGAGATGCTCCCCCCGGCCGTGTTCACCTCCACGGGGACGGAGATGGCGTACTCGTTGTCCTCGACGATGTAGACGACGGGAACCTTGAGGTTGCACGCCGAGTTCATGCTTTCCCAGAACTCGCCCTCGGAGGTGGTGCCGTCGCCCGTGGTGACGAAGACCACATCGTCGCCGCGGACGCGCGCCATCTCGGCCAGCGGCTCGCCCAGCTTCTCGGCGCGCAGCGAGGCCTCGGCGGTGCCCACGGCGTGCAGGAACTGGGTGCCGGTAGGAGACGAGGTGCTGACGATGTTGAGCGCGGCGTGGCCCCAGTGCGAGGGCATCTGCCGCCCGCCGGACGAGGGATCGGCCTCGGCGCCCACGGCCTGCAGCAGCTGGTCCAGCGGGGTCATCCCCAGGGCCAGGCTGAAGGCGCGGTCGCGGTAGTAGAAGTAGAACCAGTCGTAGCCGGGGCGGGCGTGGGCGGCCGCGGCCACCTGGATCCCCTCGTGCCCCGCGCCGGAGATCTGGAAGAAGATCTTGTTCTGCCGCTTGAGCTGGATCTCCTTGTCGTCCAGCCGGCGGGCGAGCAGCATCGTACGGTAGTAACCGATAACGGAGTCGCGGTC
>DASUNK010000759.1:0-16108 GCA_036277195.1 Longimicrobiaceae bacterium
CAGCGTCCCACCGGGGGCCAGCAGCTCCGCGCTCCGATAGGCGAGGAGGCGGTACATGCGCCCGAAGCCGGCCAGGAGCGCGTCCCGGTGCTCGGCGGCGCCGTGCGGCACCAGCCCGCCCTCGCGCCGGGCCGCGCCGCCCTCGCGCCCCGCGCGCCACCCCGGGAGGAGGTGCGTGCGAAGGACGGAGCTCCAGTCGGCGTACGCGGCGGCGAGGGTGGCGTCGTCCTGCGATGCGGTCTCCAGCGGCGCGCCGAACATCACCTCCAGGTCCACCAGCACCGGGTGCTCGCCCGCGGCCAGGAGGTTGCCGGCGTGCAGGTCGCTCCCGCCCAGCACCCAGGCCAGGCAGAGGAGCATCCCCGCGCGCTGGTGGAAGCGGTCCGCGTCCGTGACGGACGATGCGTCGACGTGCTCGCACCAGCCGTAGGTGCCGCGGTCGATCACCCGCAGCACGCGCAGCGGCGGCTCGGCGCCCCACCGGTTCAGCCGGGCCAGGAGCGACTGGAAGGCGGCGTCGAGCGCCAGCGGGCGCGGCTTGTAGACCACGCGCACGCCCGAGGCGAAGGTGAGCACGCACACGCGCCGCCCGCCGGCGTGCGGGTCCGAGAGGTCCGCCCGCAGCGACGTTACCTTGCCGAGTGCGCCGAACGCCTGCTCCAGCGCCGCGCGGTCCGCCTCCAGCCGTCGCGCCAGCTCCGCCGAGGCGGCGACCCAGTGCCGCACGCGCACACCGGCGATGCGAGCGAGCACCGGGAGCCGCCGGAGGAGGGCGGCCAGTCCGCCGCGCCGCATCCGCTCCACGAAGCGCGCCTCCACCGCGCCGGGGTGCAGCGCGAGGAAGGCGGCGCGCTCCACGCCGAGCGCCGGGGCGAAGTCCGCCGCCAGCCGGTGCAGCAGCGCCTCCTCCAGCGCGGCCATCGCCGCAGGCGACAGTGAGCCGTGATCGGCGAGCCGCGCGCGGCCTGCCTCCACGAAGGGGAGGAAAAGCTCGTCGGATGATGCCGGCCGGGCGTGCAGGCGGCGGAGCGCATCGCCCACCACGGCGGCCCACCCCGGCAGCGGCGCGCCCGCGCGGAGCCGCACCCCGCCCAGGGCGGCGCGCACGCGCTCGGGAGTCCAGCCATCCCATTGCACCCTGCGCACGAAGCGCTCGGGGTCGCCGTCCGCCACGGT
Organism: Longimicrobiaceae bacterium; assembly: GCA_036277195.1. GTDB lineage: Bacteria > Gemmatimonadota > Gemmatimonadetes > Longimicrobiales > Longimicrobiaceae > Longimicrobium. Next base: position 1,177 of record DASUNK010000759.1, read on the forward strand.
CTCGCGCCACGCGGCCAGCCGCGCCTCGGCGGCCGCGGGGTCGGCGCCCGGGTCCGGCTCGAAGCGCGGATCGTCCAGCCGCTCGTACAGCGTGGCGGCCGCCGCCGCCAGCCGGCGCAGCGGGAGGCGCGCGCGGACGCGGGTCCGGGTGGTCACGCCGGTGCGCACGGGACCCGCTCGGCTGGCGCCAGTCCGGCAAACCCGCGCGGGAGCCTTGACGGAACGGGCGCGAGAGGAAAACTTTGTTTAGCCCGCCTCCGGATCCGCCGTTCCCCGACGTCCACCCGATGAGCCCCGCCGCGACGCTCGCCGCCGCCGCCGAGACCGAGCTTGCCCGCCGCGTCCGCCTCCTCTCCATGGAGCGCTGGCGCGGTCAGGAGACGGTCACGCTCATCGGCCAGCACGAGCAGATGATCCGCGCGCTGGAGCGGGTGCACCACTTCGCGCAGTCGGACGCCCCCGTGCTCGTCACCGGCGAGACGGGGACGGGGAAGGAGCTCTTCGCGCGGGCGCTCTACCTGCTGAGCGCGCGCGGGGCGCGCCCCTTCGTGCGCGTCAACTGCGCGCAGTACCGCGACAACGCGCTGATCGCCAGCGAGCTGTTCGGCCACAAGCGGGGGAGCTTCACCGGGGCGGTGGCGGACCACCGCGGGCTCTTCGAGGAGGCGGACGGCGGGGTGATCTTCCTGGACGAGATCGGCGAGCTGGCGCCGGCCGCCCAGGCCATGCTCCTGCGCGCGCTCAGCGAGGGCGAGATCGTGCCCGTGGGGAGCGCCACGCCGCGCCGGGTGAACGTGCGGGTGGTGGCCGCCACCAACCGCGACCTGGGGCCGATGGTGGCGGCGGGCGAGTTCCGCAGCGACCTGTACTACCGCCTCTCCTTCCTGCAGCTGGACGTGACGCCGCTGCGCGACCGGGGGGCGGACTGGAAGCTGATGCTGGAGTACTACGTCCATCACCTCAACGAGCGCACGTCCCGCCAGAAGCGCTTCTCCGAGGAGGCGGTGCGCCTGCTGGAGGACTACCACTGGCCGGGGAACGTGCGCGAGCTCAGGGGCATGGTGGAGATGGGTCACTGCCTGAGCAACGGCAGCGGCCTCATCGAGGCGCACCTGCTGGAGGAGCGCCTGCTGGCGCGCCCCGGGGGGCATCCCACCCCCGCCTTCGAGCGCGGCCCGGCTCCCTGGCGGGCCCCCGCGCGCGCCGCCGCGGCGCCCGGCCTGGCGGCCGACTACCTGGCGCGGATGGCCGAGGGCGACGGCACCTTCTGGGAACTGGTCTACGAGCCCTTCATGGACCGCGACCTGAACCGCGGCCAGGTACGGGCCATCGTGGCCGAGGGGCTGCGCCGCACCAACTGGAGCTACACGCGGGCGCTGGAGGTCTTCGGCGTGGAGCCGGACCACTACCTCAAGTTCATGGACTTCCTGCGCCACCACCGCCTCAAGCCCGAGCGCTGACCCACCGCGACCGGTCATCTATGGTGAAGCGGAGTCGAGCCACCGGCGCGCCCGTTTCGTCTACGCCCCCGCAGAAGGTTGCGGGTCACGCCGGTGGGCTCGTCCTCACGCGAATCCGAAAAATCCTCCCTGCAGCCGCTCCGCGGCCCCGTCGTCCGCCAGCTCCTCCAGCGTGCACGCGGCCAGGGCGGTGATCATCCTCGCCCGCTCCTCCATCCCCCGTCCGGAGGCGGGGAGCGCGGCGTCCGCCTGCTCCAGCGCCCGCGCGGCCCGGCGCACCAGCGCCTGCAGCACGCGGAAGGCGCCGTCGGAGAGGGGCGGCTTCCCCCGGTAGTTCTCCATCCTCCCCCCCGCCCGGTACCCGTCGGCCTCTTCGAGGCCCAGGAAGCGGAGGAACCAGTCCGCCCGGTAGCGACCCGCCGCCGCGGCGATCCCCGCGTAGTCGGCGATCAGCTCGTCGAGCAGGGTGTTGCGCATGGCGCCGAGCACGCGGCGGGTGAAGTAGTGCGCGCACTCGTGCTCCAGCCGGATGGTGAAGGAGAGCGCCCGCCACTCGTCTTCCGCCAGCCCCAGCGACCCCGCCGCCACCCCGCTGTACGGCCCGCCGCTCAGCAGGATGAAGCAGTCCTGGTAGAGCTCCGGCCGCCCACGCATCCGCGCGAAGGCCTCGCCCCAGTCCACCGCCCCCTCCAGCCCCGGCACCGGGCCCCGCGCGAAGGCGGCGCGCAGGCGGCCCACCCGGTCCCAGTTGTTGTAGCCGGCCACCATGCTCGCCCCCTGCGAAGGGGGGACGGGGACGGGCTCGTTGCGGTTCACCAGCGCGCGCACCAGCGCCACGAAGTCGGCGCGGTGCTCCAGGTGCACCACCGGGATGCGCCCCGCCGCGGTGGGATGGAGGAAGAGCCGCACCCGCTCCGGCGCCTCCAGCGCCAGCCCCGGCCCCGGCGGCGGCGCCTCGCCCCGCCGGGTGGCCGCGCGGTACGCCGCCGTCTCGCCGACGCCGGCGGCCACCGGGAAGGCGAGTTGCGGGAGGCGCGCCCGCAGCGCCGCCACCGCCCCGCGCTCCGCCGCGTCGGCGGCGTACTCCTCCCACGCGGCCACGAACGGCTCGTCGGCCAGCGGGAAGCCCGGCGCCGGGTCGGGGACGGCGAAGGCGTTCTCGTTGTAGCGGAGGAGCTCCTCCGCCTGGGCGCGCGTGGCGCCCAGGGCGCGCAGCACCCCGGCGCGGGCCGCCGCCCGCTCGTCCGCGCAGGGCGCCGCCGTGCTCACCGCTGCGCCGCGTCCCCGGCCAGGGGGTGGAAGCCGCCGTCGCGCACCACCACCTTCTGGATCGGCATGTCCACCAGGTTCCCCGCCGCGTCGAAGGAGAAGGTCCCGGTCACCCCCCGCCAGCCGCGCACGGCGTGCATGGCGTCGGCGATCTTCTCCGGCGCGGGGTCGCCCGCCTGGCCGATGGCGTGCGCCAGCACCCGCACCGCGTCGTAGCCCAGCGCGGCGCCCACGTCCGGGTCCTTGCCGTACTTCTGGCGGAAGGCCGCGGTGAAGCGCTGCACCTCGGGGGTGGGCGTGCCGGGGTGGAAGGGGGTGGCGATCACCGTCCCCGCCACCGCCTCGCCCGCCTGCAGGTAGGTGGGGGTGGCCAGCGCGTCGCCGCCCAGGATCGGGGCGGTGATCCCCCGCTTGCGCAGCTCGGCGGCCAGCAGCGCCGCCGGCTCGTCCTGCCCGGCGATGAAGACGGCGTCGGGGCCCAGGTTCTCCCAGGCGTCCACCGTCTGCGCGGCGGCCAGCGGGTTCGACGCGGCGCTCGGGTCGTACGAGCGGCGGTCCAGCACCTGCCCGCCCGCGGCCAGCGCGCGCTCCTCGAAGGCGTTGGCCAGCCCGCGCCCGTACTCGTCGCGCGAGTAGTAGATCACCACCTTGCGGTGCCCCTGCCGGAGGGCGTGGTCCGCCAGCTGGCGCCCCATGTCGGCGTCGGTGAAGATGGTGCGGAAGACGCGCTTGTACCCCCGCGAGGTGAGCTCCGAGGTGGTGGCCGTGGCCGAGACCAGCACGGTCCCCGACAGGTCGTACACGGCCGCCGCGGGGACGGTGACGTAGCTCTGCAGGTGGCCGATCACCGCCACCACCTCCGGGTTCTTGCCGAACTCCTGGGCGATCAGCCGCCCCTGGTCCACGTCCTCCTGGTCGTCGGCGCGCAGGATGCGCAGCGGGCGGCCGAGCACCCCGCCGGCGGCGTTGATCTCCTCCTGGGCCAGCTCCATCCCCTGCCAGTAGAGCACGGCCTTGCGCGCCTCCCAGGGCCAGGCGGCGCCGATCACCAGCTCGGCGCCGGCGCCGCCCTTCCCCGCGCGCAGGTTGCGCTGGGCGTCCGGCGCGTCGGAGCCGGACGAGCAGGCGGCGGCCCCCAGCACGAGGGCCAGCGCGGCGAGCCGGAGGGTAGGCGAAGACTGCATGTCAGTCCGTTCTGCTCGGGTTCCGGGGCGGCGTCAGACCAGCTGGCGCCGCGCGAGCTCGCTGAAGACGCCTTCGCGCTCCATCAGCTCGTCGTAGCTGCCGGCCTCCACCACTTCGCCGGCCTGGATCACGTAGATGCGGTCCGCGTTGCGGATGGTGCTCAGCCGGTGGGCCACCACGATGCGCGTGGCCTTCAGCCGGTCGAGGCTCCGGGTGACGATGTCCTGCGTGCGGTTGTCGAGCGCGCTGGTGGCCTCGTCGAAGAAGAGGATGCGCGGGCGGTGCACCAGCGCCCGGGCGATCATCAGCCGCTGCCGCTGCCCGCCGGAGAGGGTGCCGCCGCCGTCGCTCACCACCGTGTGCATCCCCATCGGCATCTCGCGGATGTCCTCGTCCAGCCCCGCCATCCGCGCCGCTTCCCACGCCTCGTCCATGCTGGCGCTGGAGGAGCCCACGATGTTGGTGAAGATGTCGCCCGACATCAGCCGGCCGCTCTGCACCACCACCCCGATCTGCCGGCGCACCGACTCCAGGTCCAGCCCGCTCAGGTCCTGCTCGTCGAAGCTCACCGAGCCGGACTCGAGGACCTCGAACCCCAGCAGCAGCCGGAGCGTGGTGGACTTCCCCGACCCCGAGGGCCCCACGAAGGCCACGAACTCGCCCGGGCGCACGCGGATGGAGAGGTCGCGCAGCACCGCCGGCCCGTCGGCCTGGTAGCGGAAGGTGACGCGGTGCAGCTCGATGGCGCCGGAGAGCTCGCCCGGGTCGTGCTTGCCCGCGTGCACCTCGGGCGGGGTCTCCAGGATCGGCTTGATCTGCTCGTAGAGCGGCACCACCGCCAGCGTCCCCAGCAGCGCCGAGGTGCTCCCCAGGGTGGCGGCCAGGGCGATGTTGAAGGCGGCGATGAAGCCCAGGAAGTCGCCGGTGGTGAAGGGCATCTCGCCGCTGGCGATCCCCGGCATGGCCTTGGCGAAGAGCACCAGGGTGGAGACCAGGGGGAAGACGGCGGTGAACACCGCCAGCACGTTCCCCAGCAGGCGCGCGCGGAACTGCTGGTCGCGCTGCTCGCTGAACATGCGCGCCCAGAGCCCGAAGCCCTGCACCTCGGCCCCCACGATCTTGAGCTTGGGGATGCCGGTGAGCAGCTGCAGCACCAGCCCCGAGGTGCGCCCGCGCAGCTTCATGATGGCGCGCTGGCTCTTGAGCTGGAGGTAGCTGATGGCGAGCGAGACCACCACCGCCACCACGATCAGCAGCGCGGCGATCCAGGCCAGCGGCGGGTGGTAGTTGAAGAGGAGGACGAAGTTGGTGAGCGAGAAGAGCCCGTTGAGGAGCACGCTCACCGCCGCGCCGGAGAGGATGGTGCGCATCTCCTCCACCCCCATGGCGCGCACCGCCAGGTCGCCCGCGGTGTAGTCGCGGAAGAAGGGGAGGGGGAGGGTGAGGAGCCGGTCCCACACCGCCGCCTGCAGCGCGGGCCCCACCTTGCTCTCGATGCGCAGCATGGCGTAGCCGCGCACCACGGAGAAGACGGCCACGGCCAGCGCGGTGATCACCAGCCCCAGGGTGAGCTGCAGCAGCTGCCCCCGCTCGGCGCTGGGGATGACGGAGTTGTAGAGCTGGCCGATGGCCAGCGGCGTCACCATCCCCAGCAGCGCCATCACCCCGGCCACCGCGCCCACGGTGGTCAGGTCGCGCCGGCAGCCGGACATCCCGAAGCGGAGGAGGTCCAGCGCGCGCAGGGCGTCGGGGCCGAAGGGGCGGTAGAAGGTGTAGCCGAAGCCGCCCAGCGTCCCGGCCACCGTCTCGTCCACCTTCACCTGGGTGCGCTCGGCGGGGTCGATCAGCTCGTACCCGCCCCCCGGGAGGGGGAGGAGCGCCACCGCGCGCTTGCGCTCGGCCAGGCGGCCCAGCAGGGGGCCGTTGTCCTTCTTCCACCACCCGTCGCGCAGCGCCACGCGGCGGCTGCGCACCCGGCAGTTGCGGGCCAGGGCGTTGATCGGGTCCTTGGGCTGCACCTGCTCGTGGGCGAAGCGCGCCGCGGGGAGCTCGATCCCCATCGCCCCCGCCACCAGCCGGAAGGCGGGGAAGAGGGTGTTCTCGTCGAGCTCGCCCTCCTCCCGGGGGCGCATGCGCATCAGCGGCGCCTGCACCCGCCGGCGCGCGTCCATGGTGGTGGCCAGCCGCGAGAGCGCGGTCATCATGGCGGACTGGGTGGCGTTGCGCTGCCGGCGGGTCCGCTCGCGCTGCGCCGCCTCGCGCTCTTCCAGCCGCTCGGCCACCAGCGCCAGCACCAGCGCGTGCACCCCCTCCAGCGCCCGCCAGGCCGCGCCGTAGCCGCGCGCCTCCAGCAGCGCCTCGGTCCCGTGCAGCCGCAGGGTGGAGAACTCGGCGGTGCGCACCCACGCCTGCCCCGCGATCGGGAGGAGCGTCCCGGCGGCGACGGCCCCGGTGGGGCGCCCCAGCAGGCAGGCGCTCCCCGCCACCTGCTCCAGCCACGCCACCTCCGCCACCGGGCGCACGTTCACGGCGGGGTTGGCCTCCAGCTCCGCCCCCGGCTCCAGCCCCTTGTGGCGGGGGATGCGGCCGTCGAGCCCCAGCCCCTGGTAGAGGTGCCCCACCCAGGCGTCGAGCAGCTCCGCCATGGCCTCGCGCGAGGAGCAGTACGGCTCCAGCGCGCGCAGGTCGCCGAGGGCGAACTCCTCCACCGTGGTCCCCGGGGCGCCCACGCCCAGCAGCGCCAGCCCGGCGGTCTCGCCGACTCCCACCAGCGGCTGCCCCTCCTCCACCCGGAAGAGGTGGGTGCGCCCGCCGGCCGGCTCGCCCTCCGCCACGCGGGTGGCGAAGACGTCGATGCGCCCGCTGCGCACGAACCAGATGCGGCCGTGCTCCAGCAGGAGCGGCCGCGCGCCGGTGGCCTCGCGCAGCGTCCCCGCCGGGGCGGGGGCGTCGGGTCCGGTGGTGGTCGGCGTCATCCCTACTCCATGGAGATGAGGTCCCGGTAGAGACCGGGCTGTTCCTTCAGCTCGTCGTGCGTGCCGCGCTGCACGATCTGCCCGCGCTCCATCACCACGATCTCGTCGGCGTCGCGGATGGTGCTCAGCCGGTGCGCCACGATCAGGCAGGTGCAGCCGCGGCGGCGCAGCTGGTCGTCGATCTTCTGCTCGGTGGTGGGGTCGAGCGCGCTGGTGGCCTCGTCCAGCACCAGGAGGGTGGGGTTGTTCACCAGCGCCCGCGCGATCTCCATCCGCTGCCGCTGGCCGCCGCTGAAGTTGCGCCCCCCCTCCTCCACCTTCCCCGCGTAGCCGCCCGGGCGGGCGCTCACGTCGTCGTGGATGCAGGCGTCGCGGGCGGCCTGCACCACGTCCGGGTCGGCCGCGGTCTCGTCCCACATGGTGAGGTTCTCGCGGACGGTGCCGTCGAAGAGGAAGATGTCCTGGTCCACCACCGCCAGGCTGCTGGTGATGGCCCGGCGCGGCAGCTCGCTGCGCGGCTTCCCGTCGAAGAGGATCTCCCCCGCCCAGGGGTCGTAGAGCCCGCTCACCAGCCGCGCCACCGTGGACTTGCCGGACCCCGAGCCCCCCACCAGCGCCACCCGGCTCCCCGGCTTGAGCGTGAGCGAGAAGTCCTGGATGAGGGCCGGCTCCAGCCGGCTGTAGCCGAAGGAGACGCGGCGCAGCTCCAGGTAGCCGCTGAGCTTGCTGGGGCCGTCGCCGTCGGCCGGTTCGTCATCAACATAGCGCACCTCGGCGCGCAGCACGTCGTCGAGCCGGTTCATGTCGGCCTTCACCTCCTGCACCGTGGTGCCGAGCGACACCAGCCGGTTGACCGGGGTGACGAAGGCGATCATCAGCGCCTGGAAGGCCACCAGCATCCCCATGCTCATCTCGCCGTTCATCACCCGCGCCCCGCCCAGGCCCAGCACCAGCGCGGTGCTCAGCGCCATCAGCAGCGGGGGGAGCGCGCCGAGCACGGCGCTCTCGGTGCCCAGCTCCTGCTTGGCGTTCACCACCTTGGCGTAGTAGCCGCTCCAGCGGGCGAAGAAGTCGGACTCGGAGCCGGTGGCCTTGAGCGTCTCGATGTTCAGCAGCCCGCCCATGGCCGTGCCCATGGCCTTGCCGCGGTCCTGCATCATCCGCTGGTTGAGGTCGGTGCGGCGGCGCGACACCCACTGCAGCGCGGCGATGTTGACCACCGCCGCGGTCACGGCGATGGCGGTCAGCGCCAGGTCGTACTGCAGCATCAGCACGGCGTAGAAGGCGATGACCACCACGTTCAGCACCGTGGTGGCCAGGTCGCCGGAGAGGAGGCCCGCCACGCGGTCGTTGATGGCCACGCGCGAGGCGATCTCGCCCGGGAAGCGCTGCGCCAGGAACTGCATCGGCAGGTGCAGCACGTGCCAGAAGAAGCGCGTGGAGGTGGAGAGCGCCAGGCGCGTCTCCAGGCGCAGCAGGTAGAACTGCTGCAGCCAGGTGAGCAGCCCCAGGCACACCGCCGTGACGCCCATCGCGATCAGGAGCGGCTTCACCCAGTCGTACATCCCCTTCACCAGCACGTCGTCCACGAAGACGCGGGTGAAGGTGGGGGCCACCAGCCCGGGGAGCACCAGCGCCAGCCCGGCCGCCACCACGAAGAGGAGGGCCACCCGCGAGCCGGCCAGGCGGCGGCGCAGCGCCGCCGTCAGCGAGCGCCCCTCGCCGCCGGGCCTGAACTCGGGGGTCTTCTCGAAGGTGAGCCCCACCCCGGTGAACGACTGGTCCAGCTCGTCCTCGCTGAGCACCCGGGGGCCGGCGGCGGGGTCGTTGAGGAAGACCCGCCCCTTGCGCCCGAAGCCCTCCAGCACCACGAAGTGGTTGAAGTTCCAGTGGATGATCATCGGCATCGGCATCTGCCGCAGCGCCGCCGGCTCCAGCTTGAACCCCCGCGCCTCCAGCCCGAAGTTGCGGGCGGCGCGCACCAGGTTGCTGGCCTTGCTCCCGTCGCGCGACACGCCGCAGGCGATGCGCAGCTCCTCCAGCGCGGCCAGCCGCCCGTGGTGCGCCAGCACCATGGCCAGCGCGGCGGCGCCGCACTCCACCGCCTCCATCTGCAGGATGGTGGGGACGCGCGCCCGCCGCGGGCGGGTGGTGGGGGTGGAGGTGGGGGCGGCGGCGCTCACCGGTCCCCGTCCCCGCGGAGCCCGACCTGGCCAGGCATGCGGCGCTCCTCGTCGCCGCCGCCGCGGCGCCCGCGCCCCAGCTGCGGGATGACCATCAGGATCGGCCGGCGGCGGTTCACCACGATGTTGGCGGTGCCCAGGGTGCCGCTCTGGATCTCCACCGGCGGCCCCTGCGACGACGACCAGCGGTAGCGGCTGGGCGACCCGGCGTCGGGGATGAGGTCCGCGTGCACCTCGTACGGCGCGTCCTGCCCGGAGAGGGTGGTCACCAGGGTGGTGTTCTTCAGCACCCGCAGCATTCCCTGCGGGGTGGCGGGGAAGTCGGAGACGTAGGTCACCCGTCCGATCAGGTAGCCGAACTCCTCCTTCTTCACCGTCGAGGGGGCGATGTGGATGTCCATCCCGGGGCGGATCTTCTTGCCGTGGATGGAGGGGACGTACACCACCGCCTCCAGGCTCTTCACCGCCTTCCCGGCCAGGCTCACCGTCAGCAGCGGGCGGCCGCGGTCCACGATCCCGCCCTGTTCGGCCATCACCTCCAGCACCCGCCCGGAGTACGGCGTGGTGACCTCGGACTGCAGGGTGAGGTCGCTCTGCAGCCGCTCCACCTCGCGCTCGGCCTCCACCAGCTGGTTGCGGCTGGCGACCAGCTGCTCCTGCCCGCGGTTGGCCGTGGCCAGCCGCTCCACCTCCAGCTGGTCCATCTGGTGCCGGTCCGAGCGGATGCGCTCGCGCGCCTGCTCGAGCTCCTGCTGCGTGGCCAGCAGCGCCTGCCGAGTGAGGAGCCCCTGCGCCACCAGCCGCTCCTGCGCCTGGACCTTCTCGCGCAGGTTGGCGGCGCGCGCCTCGGTGGCCTGGATGGACTGCTCCAGGTTGGCGCGGCGCTGCGCCAGCGAGGCGGCCTGCAGCCGCCCGTCCGAGGCCACGAAGGCCTCCACCTCGCGGTGCCGCTTCTCCAGCTCGGCCACGCGGGCGCGGGCCTGCTGCAGCTGCTCGGAGAGCTCGGGCTGCGCCAGCCGGGCGATGACCTGCCCCTCGGTGATCAGGTCGCCCACGCGCACCGAGAGGTCCGTCACCCGGCCGCCGCTCATCGCCACCACCTCGAAGACGCCGCCGCTGCGCAGGAGGATGGCCTGCCCGGGGATGCGCTCGGGGATGCTCCCGATCACGCTCCAGGTGACGGCCACCAGCAGGAGGACGCCCAGGGTGGCGAGCGCCACCCACCCCTTGGGCGTGGTGACCTGCATGAGCTGGTCGAGCTGCTCCGGCGACGCCAGCCGGTCCAGGGCGACCTTGCGGAAGATCTCGGGTTTCTTGGCCATCGGGGGCCTCTGAAGTGCGAAGTGCGAAGTGCGAGTGCGAAAGTGCGAAGTGCGAAAGTGCGAAGTGCGAAGTGCGAAAGTGCGTTCAGCGCGGGGCGGCGGCGATGCCGGCCCAGGTGGCGAGCCCGGCGGCGTCGACCGCGTCGCCGCGCTCGCCGCCCACCAGAGTGCCCGTCAGGAAGCGGAGCTGGGCCAGCGCCCCGGCGAACCGCCGCTGGGCGTTGATCCACCCCACGGTGGCGCCGGTCAGCCCGTCCTCGGACTGGATGACGTCGAAGAGGGTGGCGGTGCCGAGCTGGAACTTCTGCGACTCGCTCTCCACCGAGGCGGTGTGCAGCGTCACCGCCTCCGCGGTGAGGCGCAGCTCCTCCACGGTGCGGCGCAGCGTCTCGGCGGCGGTGGCCACCGCCAGCGAGATGGTGCGCGCCAGCTCGTCGGCGGCGAGGGCGGCGCGGCGGTCGGCGGCGCTGCTGCGCAGGAGCTGCCCCGCAGTGGCGCGGCGCCCCAGCGGGAGGCCGTAGGTGAAGCCCATCTCGGCCTGGAAGCCGCCCTGGCTGCTGTAGAAGGGGGCCACCAGCCGGTCGAACTCGCCGCCGGCCTCGATCCCGGTGTAGCCCACGCCCAGGTTGAGGTCGAGCCGGGAGCGGATCTCGCTGCGGGTGCCGCGCAGGAGCGCGCCGGCGGCGGAGCGGCGCTTGCGCGCGGCCGCCAGGTCCGCCCGCTCGCGCAGCGCCAGCGCCACCCACTCCGCGTCGGCCGGCCAGGCGGCCGCGGCCGCGCTGTCGGGGAGGGCGGGGAAGGCGTCGGCGGCGAGGGGGAGGGCGGCCAGCTGGTCGGCGGGGAGCCCCATCGCCTCGGCCAGCGCCTGCCGCGCGGTGGCCAGCGCGTTCTCGCCGGCCAGGGTGGCGGCGCGCTTGGAGGCCAGGTTGGCGGCGCTGGTGACGCGCTCGGCCGCGGGACGCTCGTCGGCCTCGATCAGCTTCTCCGTCTGCTCCAGCAGGCGCCGCGAGCGCCCCTCGGACTCGCGCAGCACCGCCAGGGTGCGCGCGGCGGCCACGTATCCCCAGTAGGCGTTGACGGCGCTCAGCACGCTGCTGGCGCGCAGGTGGCGCAGGTCGGCCTGGCTGGCGTCCAGGTTCTCGGCGGCGGCCACCTCGCCGGCCCGCGCGCTCCCGCCGCCGCGCCCGCGCAGCAGGGGCATCACCAGGTCGAGCGAGGCCACGCCGGTGTTGCGGGGGAGCCCCGCGGCGTCCACGTCCACCCGGTTGAAGCTCAGGTTGGGCGAGAGGGAGAGGCCGCTGCGCAGCCGCCAGTCGACCCCGGCGCCGTAGCCCAGGTTGCGGGCCAGGGAGCTGCCGGGGCCGGTCTCGCCGCTGCCGAAGGTGGGGGTACGCCGGCGGTCGGTGGTCACGCTGGCGTGGGCCTGCGGGTCGAACGCCCCCGCGGCCTGCTGCAGCGAGCCCAGCTGCGACTGCACGTCCCACTCGCCCTGGGCGATCTGGGCGCTGCGGGCCAGGGTGGTCTCCACCACCTGGCGGAGGGTGAGCCCGGGGCGCGGCGCGTCCTGGCCCGCGGCGGGTGCCGCCGCCAGCGAGGCCAGGAGCGCGGCGGCCACGGTTCCGCGGCGGGGGAGGGGCGTGCCCCTCCGGTCGGTTCCCTGCGTCATGTCGCGTGTCTGCGGCAGGAGAATGCGGTGGGGAATCACCTCCCGGGCGGGCAATCGCCATGCCCGGGTCGGTATCCCCCAGAAGCCGCGTCGATCCTCGGTTTTTCGCCCCTCGACCCCCCTGCGGAGCGGGCCGGATGGAGCGTGGACGCGCCCGGGTAGAGCGCCGGCTCTATCCCGGTGGCGCTACATCTCCTGCGGGTGGTAGTTCCCGCAGGTGTGGTCCCAGCACCACTCCCACCACGGGTCGTCGTGCGTCCCGCACGAGTAGTCGGAGCAGTTGAACGTCCAGCAGTTGTGGTCCGCGTCCTCGGCGGTGATGCGCCGGACGGCGAGCTTCATCCGCCAGTCCTCCAGCGCGGTCACGTCCAGGTCGTCGGCGTTCAGGCTCACCAGCTCCTCGACCTCGGCTCTCGCGGTGCTCATCGGCGCTCCTCCTGTGGACTCGGGACGTTCGCACTTCGCACTTCGCACTTCGCACTTCGCACTTCGCACTTCGCACTGCCGTTCAGACCGGCTGCGCCTCCGCCTCGCGCCGGCGGCGGGCGGCGCCGGCGGCGTCGCGCAGCGCGTTCGCCGTCGCGGTGCGGTTCAGGGCGATCATCTCCCGCCACTCGAACACGGGGATGTCGGCTACCAGCGCGTCGGCCTGGTCCAGGTGGTCGAGGGTGATGCGGATCACCGCCGCCGCGCCGCCGCGCTTGAAGAGCGCCTGCGCCAGCGCCTCGATCCACGCCTCCCCCTGGCCGCCGCGCAGCTCGGGGAACTGGGCGAAGAGGTGCGCCAGCACCAGCGAGGGCGCGCCGGCGGGGGCGTCCTTCCGCCAGTCGCGCAGGTCGTCCCAGTAGCAGAGCGACAGCTCGAAGTGGTCGATGGAGCGCACCAGCGCCTCCAGGTGCCGGTCGTCGCCCGAGAGCGCGGCCAGGGCGTAGGCGGTGACGCGGGGGAAGGGGAACTTGCCGCGGGCGATCTCGACGGCCGTGTCCACGGTCAGCTCCGGGCGCTTCCCCTCCGCGGCATGGAAGCGGCGGTCCAGGGCGCAGCCGCCGGCCCAGGAGACGAAGGCGGCGCGGAAGTGCTCCCAGAAGGGCGCGTCCGCCGGGACGACCTGGTGGAAGAGCCGGTACGCCTCGAACTGCATGGCGGCCGCCCGCAGGTAGAGCTGCCCCGGGTCGTACTCGTCGTGGCCGTCCACGATCTTGTCGGCCAGGAGGATGGACTCGAGGAACATCCGCGTGGCCACCGTCAGCCGGTCGAGGTCCGCCTCGGCCGCGCCGGGGAAGGCCCCGCGCAGCACGTAGGGGAGGGCGTGGTAGAGCACGCCGTCCTTCTTCCAGTCGAGCCAGAGCTGCAGGTCGTCGGGCCAGCGCCGCTGCAGCTCGCGCAGCATGGGCTCCAGCGCCCTGGTCTTCTCCCGCAGTGCCATCCGGGCCATGTTCGTCTCTCCCTTCGGTCAGTCCGCGGCGCCGGCCGCCTCGGCCGGCTCCTCGCGGAGCACGGGGGCGCGGCCGGCGGCCATCCGCTCCACCAGCTCCGCCGCCGCGGGGAAGGAATCCACCGCGGCCAGCGCCCGCTGCGCCCGCCGGGCGGCGCGCCGCATCCCCGGGTCCTCCAGCGCCTCCTCCAGCGCGCGGCGCAGCGCCTCCGCGGTGAGCCCCTCGGCCTCCAGCCGCCGGGCACACCCCAGCCGCGCCAGCGTGGCGGCGTTCTCCGGCGTCTCGCCCCCGCCGGGGACCACCACCCCGGGGAGGCCGTGCGCCAGCGCCGCCGCCACCACGGTGGTGTGCCCCCCGGAGAGCACGGCGCGGGCGTGGGGCAGCACCAGCCCCTGCGCCACGTGCGGGCGCGCCAGCACGTTGGCCGGAAGCGCGCCCACCGCTGCGTCCATCCGCCCCAGCGAGGCCACCACCTGCAGCGGCCGGCCCGCCACCGCCTCGGCCAGCCGCGGCCAGAAGCCGGGCCCGCCGAAGGTGCGCCCCTGCTGGGCGTAGAGCAGCGGTGCGTCCGGCGCGGCGAGCTCCGCCCGCAGCTCGGCCCAGGCGCGGCCCTCGTCGCGCGGCGGCTCCCAGAGGCACGCCCCCACCGCGTGCACCCGCGCCGGGAGGCCGGCCAGGTCCGGCTCCAGCCCCGCGGCGCTGCGCAGCAGGTGGAGGTCGCCCAGGAGCGGGACCTCCGCGGGGTCCGGCTCCAGCGGCGGGAGGCGGAAGAGCGCCCGGGCCTGGTTGAGGATCCGCACGCCGTCGCGCAGCCTCCAGGCGCGCAGGGCGGCGTCGCGGTCCGCCGCGGGCGCGGCCCCCGGGCGGGGCCAGAGGTAGCCGAAGTGCCCCAGCACGGCTACCGGGAGCCCGCGGCGCTCGCGCGCCAGCAGCGGCGCCTGGCAGAGCACGTGGGTCACCAGCGCGTCGGCGCGGAAGCGCTCGGCGGCGTACTCCACGTGCTTCAGGTCGATGGCGGTCGAGACCGCGGTCTCCCACTCGCCCAGGCGGAAGGAGTCGCCGTCCGGCTCGCCACGGGGGACGCGCTCCAGCCCCGCCGCGGCCAGCAGCCCGCGCCCCGCCGGGCCGGTGGCGAAGGCCACCGCGTGCCCGCGCCGGCGCAGCTCCAGCGCCAGCCCCGCCAGGGGGAAGAGGTACCCCGGGGTGGCGAAGGCGCAGAAGAGGAACCTCACGCGGCCTCGCGGCCGACGCGCCCGCGCGTCTCGCCCAGCCGCTCCACCAGCCGCACCGCCTCGCCGAAGCCGTCGCAGGCCGCGAAGGCCTGGCGCAGCTCGCCGCAGCGGCGGCGGTAGCGGTCGTCCGCGAGCACCGTCTTCACCGCCTCCAGCAGCGTGTCCGGCGCCACCCGGAAGGGGTCGATCACGATCCCGCACCCC
>DASUNK010000760.1:0-9324 GCA_036277195.1 Longimicrobiaceae bacterium
ACGCTCCACGCCGGCCGTGCCGGCTGCACCCTGGCATACGCGGACATGCTCCCTCCCGGAGTCCAGAGGGTGATGGAAACGGCTGTCACCCTCCAATGTGCTCGCAAAGGCGGCCGCCGTCCACCCGCCCGCCGGGGTTGCGGCTCGTTCCGTTTTTCACTAGCCGCGGAATCGTGGGACGTTCCCGCCGCACCGGGGGGCAGGGACTCCCCACGCGGCTGAAACGCACGGGCGTTGTCAAGCGCGGACGCAAGCACTTGCCAGGCAAATACCTGCATTCTGGGAGATCGGCTCCGGGGGCCTCGGCACCGGCCGTGCCTGTGCCGCGCCGCGCCGGACGCCGCTGTCCGGCCTCGGATTCCGATAATCTCCCTGGAGGATAGATCCCATGAAGCTCCGCCACGTCCTGCTCGCCCTCCCGCTGCTGGCTGCCTGCGAGGACGCGCCCACGCTGGTCTCCGGCGCGTCCTTCCGCGCCGACGCCTCCCCGTTCTCGTACGACGCGCCGATCACCGCCGAGGGCTTCGTGGCCGGCGCCGACGGCGTGCAGCTCCACTACCGCATCGTGGGCTCCGGCCCGGACAGCGTCGTGGTGCTGAGCGGCGGTCCCGGCCTCACCTACCGCTACCTGGCGGCGGACTTCGCGCCGCTGGCGCACGGCCGCACCCTGATCTTCTACGACCAGCGCGGCGCCGGCCGGTCCACCCTGATCGCGGACCCCGCGCAGCTCACCCCCGACCGCCACGTGGCCGACCTGGAGGCGCTCCGCCAGCACTTCGGGCTGGAGACGCTGCAGCTGGTGGGGCACTCGTGGGGCGCCATGCTGGCCGGCTTCTACGCCGCCGCGCACCCGGAGCGGGTGGAGCGCATCGTGATGGTGACCTCCGGCCCCGCCACGAAGGAGTACGACAACCAGTTCGTCGCCGAGCGCACGGCGCGCACCTCGCCGGCGGACGCCGCGCTGCAGGGGCAGCTCATCGGGCTGCTGCTGAGCGGGCAGGACCCGAACCCGGTGCAGAGCTGCGAGCAGCTGCTGCTCAGCCTCTTCCGCGCGTACTTCGCGGACCCGGCGAACCTCGACAACCGCCACGCCCCGCTCTGCGACGTGCCGCCCGCGGCCGCGCAGACCTTTCTCTTCACCAACGCCGTGGGGATGGCCGCGCTGGGCCCGAACTTCGACCTGCGCCCGATGTTCGCCGGCATCCAGGCGCCCACGCTGGTGATCCACGGCGCCGCGGACGCCATCCCCCTCGCCAGCTCGCAGGACTTCGCCGATGCGCTGCCGAACGGCGAGCTGCGGGTGATCGAGGGCGCAGGCCACTTCCCCTGGCTGGAGCAGCCGGTGGAGTTCTTCACCTCGGTGAACACCTTCCTGCGCCGCCGGAACATCGCGCACTGAGCCCCTCGCGCAGGGAACGATGGACGAGCGGGGGCGGCCGGGTTCGGCCGCCCCCGCTCGCCGTTTTTGACGGCCCCATCGCGACGCCGGCTCGGGCGAGGCATGCCTCGCCCCTACGGCCAGCCGGAGTGCGCCGAGCCTGCCCTGCAGTCCGCGCAGGCGGACTTCGTGCCGTTGTTGCCGCGATTTCAATCGCCCCGCGTAGCCGTTGGTCACGACTCTTGCGTGTTCGGCGCGAGGGCGTTATCGTTTGCGAAAATTTCGCCCCCTGGACCAGAGACTTAAGAAAGTTAAGTGAATACCGGATCGCGCCTCGACGACATCGACCTGAAGCTCCTGGAGATGCTCCAGGGGCACGGGCGCTCGTCGCAGCACGACCTGGCGCTCTCGGTGGGGCTCTCGTCGCCCGCCGTGGGCGAGCGGCTGCGCAAGCTCGAGGAGCGCGGCATCATCCGGCGCTTCACCGCCGTGCTGGACCCGAAGATGCTGGGGAGGGACGTCACCGCCTTCATCGCCGTGGGCATCGCCGGCTCCAGCTACTACGGCGAGTTCCGCCGGCGCGTGGGCGAGCACCCCGAAGTGCTGGAGTGCCATTCGATCACCGGGCAGGGCTCGCACCTGCTCAAGATCCGCACGGAGAGCACCTCCACGCTGGAGGCGCTGCTCGCCGAGATCCAGTCCTGGCCCGGCGTGCAGTGGACCACCACCAGCATCGTGCTCTCGACCGTGAAGGAGACCAGCTCGCTGGAACTGGGCCACCGCACGTCCCCGGAGAACGCCGTCACCCTGGAAGAAGGACGCGACTAGCCATGCCCAAGCCGACCGCCCGCTTCGACACCCTGGCCGCCGCCAAGGGGTGGGAGCCCGAATCCACCCGCAACGGCTTCGCCGACGGCGAGCCCGAATACCGGATGATGGACATCGAGTCCATCTTCGGCGAGAACACCTTCGGCCTCGCCGAGATGCGCTCCCGCCTGCCGAAGCAGGTGTACCGGGCCATCCTCTCCACCATCGAGCAGGGGACCACGCTGGACCCGTCGATCGCCGACGCCGTCGCGCTCGCCATGAAGGAGTGGGCGGTGGAGCACGGGGCCTCGCACTTCACCCACTGGTTCCAGCCGCTCACCGGCTCCACCGCCGAGAAGCACGACTCGTTCATCACCCCCAACGCGGGCGGCGGGGCGGTGGCCGAGTTCAGCGGCAAGGAGCTCATCCAGGGCGAGCCGGACGCCAGCTCGTTCCCCTCGGGGGGGCTGCGCGCCACCTTCGAGGCGCGCGGCTACACGGCGTGGGACCCCACCTCGCCCGCCTTCATCGTGGAGACGCCGGCCGGGTGCTACCTCTCCATCCCCACGGCCTTCCTGTCGTGGACGGGCGACGCGCTCGACACCAAGATCCCGCTCCTGCGCTCCATCAACGCGCTCGACGCGCAGGCCCGGCGCGCGCTGCAGCTCTTCGGGGTCGAGGCGCGGCGGGTGATGGCCACCTGCGGGCCCGAGCAGGAGTTCTTCCTCATCGACCAGGAGTTCTACTACCGCCGGCCCGACCTGGTGACCACCGGGCGCACCCTCTTCGGGGCCAAGCCGCCGCGCGGGCAGGAGCTGGAGGACCACTACTTCGGCTCCATCCCCGACCGGGTGCTGGCCTTCATGATGGACGTGGAGCGCGAGCTCTACCGCCTGGGCGTGCCGGTGAAGACCCGCCACAACGAGGTGGCGCCCGGGCAGTTCGAGATGGCGCCGATCTACGAGAACGCCAACATCGCGGCGGACCACCAGCAGCTGATGATGCTCACGCTGCGCAAGCTGGCGCGGAAGCAGGGGCTGGTGGCGCTGCTGCACGAGAAGCCGTTCGCCGGGGTCAACGGCAGCGGCAAGCACCTGAACTGGTCGCTCGGCACCGAGAGCGCCAACCTGCTGGAGCCGGGGGAGACGCCGCACGACAACATGCAGTTCCTCTTCTTCTGCACGGCGGTGCTGCGCGCGGTGGACCGGCACCAGGACCTGATCCGCGCCTCGGTGGCGTACGCGGCCAACGACCACCGGCTGGGCGCCAACGAGGCCCCGCCGGCCATCATCTCCGTCTTCCTGGGCGACCAGCTCTCGGACATCTTCGACCAGATCGAGCGGAGCGGCTCGGCCACGGCCAGCCGGCAGGGCGGGCTGCTGGGGCTGGGGGCGCCGGTGCTCCCGCACCTGCCGCAGCACGCGGGCGACCGGAACCGCACCTCGCCCTTCGCCTTCACCGGGAACAAGTTCGAGTTCCGGGCGCTGGGCTCCAGCCAGTCCGTCTCGTGGCCGGCCACGGTGCTGAACACCATCATGGCCGAGTCGCTCGACGAGCTGTGCACCGCGCTGGAGGCGGAGCTGGCCGACGGGACGGAGTTCGAGGACGCCCTCGCCCGGCTGATCGCCGAGGAGATCCGGCGGGTGAAGCGGATCGTCTTCAACGGCGACGGCTACAGCGAGGAGTGGCACCGCGAGGCGGAGGCGCGGGGGCTGCTGAACCTGCGCACCACCCTCGACGCGCTCGACCGGGTGCTGGAGGAGAAGAACGCCGCCATGTTCGAGAAGTACGGCGTGCTCTCGCGCCGCGAGCTGGAGAGCCGGCTGGAGGTGGCGCTCGACCAGTACTTCAAGACGGTGAACATCGAGGGCGAAACCACGGCCGACATCGCCAGCACCATGCTGCTCCCGGCGGCGGTGCGCTACCTGAACGACCTGCTGGCGGCGGCGGACCGCAGCCACGGGCTGGGGGTGGACGCTTCGGGGATCCGGCGGCGGGTGGAGGCGGTGAACGCGCTGGTGACGGAGCTGGAGGACGCGCTGGAGGTGCTGGTGGCGCAGAACGCCGAGCTGGGCGGAGACGACGTGCACAGCAAGGCGCACCACATGCGCGACCACGTGATCCCGGCGATGGGGGCGGTGCGGGCGGCGTGCGACAAGCTGGAGAAGGTGGTGCCGGACGACTACTGGCCGCTCCCCACCTACCGCGACATGCTGTTCGTGAAGTAGGGAAGGGCGTTCCGGGGGATGAGAGAAGGGCCGCCTCGCACCGGGGCGGCCCTTCGCTCATCCCAGCGTCTCCACCTCGCCGCGCAGGTGGTTGAGGTGGATGGTGAACACCGACTCCTCCTCCAGCTCCGCGCGGCCGTCGGCGGCCAGCACGGCGAGGCCCAGTCCGCTGAGCGCGGTCACCACCTGGTCCGCGTTGCGGGTGCCGCGGGCGCGGTCCATGGCCAGGACGGCGTCGAGGAAGGGGGGCGTGGTGGCGAGGAATTCGTGGAGCGCGTCCGGGTCGCTGGCCATCTCCACCGCCTCCATGGCGGCCTCGCGCAGCTCGTGCTCCGAGGGGCGCTCGCCCGAGGCGGCCGCGAACACGTCGCCGAAGACGCGCAGCTCGTGGAGGTCCACGTCGTCGTCGCCCGCCAGCAGCACGCCCAGGAAGCGCACCAGGTGCTGCACCGCGTCCTCGGCGATCGGCCGCGGCTCGTGCCAGAAGCCCTGCTCGTCGGCGGTGACGGCGGCCTCCACGATGAGGTGCGAGAGCTCGTCGGGGCGGAGGTGGACGCTGCGGTTCATGGTGCGGCTCGCGCTGGAGGGCTCCCCGCCGGGGCGGCGCGGGAGGGGGCGAGCAACGTGCCATCCGCCACGCCCCGTCGCAAGTGCGATCGACGGCGAAACGGGATGGGGGAGAGCGGTCAGATCGGCGTCAGGCTACGTGCTGTACGGCTCGTCCCGACTCGTAGAGGAACTCGGGGGCGAAGTCGGCGCCGTTCGGCCATTCGATCGTCCCGGTCTCCGGGTTCACCGCCACCTGCCGGAACAGCTCCGGATCGCGCAGCGGCGCGAACACCTCGCCGTGCAGCTCGCCTTCAAGGTCGACGTCCTTGGTAACACCGTCATCGAACTCCAGCCGAAGCTCGTAGTCGCCCAGGAGCTGAACGCCGCTGACGTGGAGGAAGGCCGGGGTCGTCATGGCAAAGGGTCGATCTCCTTCAGAGGCTGACGATTTCGTGCTCGGTCCCAGTGCGCGCCGGTGAGCAAGAACGGCCGCTCCCGATGCTGGGGCGGCCGTTCGGATGCGCGGCTGAGGCCGGCGGTTCAGGCCGGGACGGCGCCCGCCTCGGGATCCTCCATCTCCTCGAACACCGGCACCTCCAGCCGCGCCGCCACCCTCACCTCCACCCAGTCGCGGAAGCAGTCCCACCCGAACTCGCGGGCGGCCCGCGCCTGGTCCGGGAAGCCGAAGTAGTCGCGCCACCCCATCTGCTCCGCCCGCCACTTGCAGTCCCAGCGGAACTCCACCACGCGCTCGTCGCGCGCCGTGCGCAGCACCAGCTCGCCCCGGAAGTACTCGCACCCCGACTCGCCCTGCACTTCGATTGATTCGATGGGGAGATGCGGGTATTCTTTCAGCGCCCGCGTCAGGACGCGCGCCACCTTCACGGGCGGGCAGTGATAGTCGAAGGCGAGGCGTTCGCTCGCGCGGCCGCTGTCCAGGAAGCGCAGGAGCGACTCCCGGAACGGCTCCGCCATCCGGCTCTGCTCCAGCAGGTCGTCGGTGATCATCGGGCCCAGTGGTGAAGGTGGAGCCCAAAGATAACCACATTCGCCCGATTCGCCAAGTCGTTGCCGCATCGAAGTTTGGGGTGCGCCGTCGCACTTCGCACTTCGCACTTCGCACTTCGCACTCCCCCCTGATGCCCGTCCCCTCCCCCGAGCGCGCCGACCTCGACCCCCCCGCAGAGGTGGTCCGGATCGCCCGCCGGCTGGAGGAGGCGGGCTTCTCCACCTGGGCCGTGGGCGGCGGCGTGCGCGACGCGCTGGCCGGCATCCCCCCCGGCGACTGGGACCTGACCACCGCCGCCCGCCCCGGCGACGTGCGCCGCCTCTTCCGCCGCACCGTGCCGGTGGGGATCGCGCACGGCACCGTGGGGGTGGTGGGGAAGGACGGGGTGATGTACGAGGTCACCACCTTCCGTCGCGACGTGGAGACGGACGGCCGCCACGCCCGGGTGCGCTTCGCCGACCGGGTGGAGGAGGACCTGGAGCGGCGCGACTTCACCATCAACGCCGTGGCCTGGCACCCCCTCACCCGCGAGGTGCGCGACCCGCACGGCGGCGTGCGCGACCTGCAGGCGGGCGTGCTGCGCACCGTGGGCGACCCGCGCGAGCGCTTCCGCGAGGACCGGCTGCGGGTGCTGCGGGCGCTGCGCTTCGCCGCGCGCTTCGGGCTGCGCATCGACCCCGCCACCTGGCAGGCGGCGCGCGAGATGGCGTCCGAGCTGCCCCATCTCTCGGCCGAGCGCGTGCGCGAGGAGCTGCTCAAGGTGCTGCGCGAGGTGGAGCCCCCGTCGCAGGCGCTGCGGCTGTACGAGGCCTCCGGCGCGCTCGCCTCGCTCTACCCCGAGCTGCAGGCGTGCGTGGGGGTGGAGGACGAGGGGGGCCAGGAGGTGTGGACGCACCTGCTGCGGACCGCCGACGAGGTGCCGCGCCGCCGCGTCCCGCTGCGGCTGGTGGGGCTGCTGCACGACGTGGGGAAGCCGGGTGTGCGGGAGGTGACGGACGGGGGCGTGCGCTTCCCCGGGCACGCGCAGGCGGGCGCGGCGCTGGCGCGGGAGCTGATGCGCCGCCTGCGGTGCTCCAACGCCGAGGTGGACCACGCCGTGCACCTGGTGGCCCAGCACGCGGACCTCCCCCGTGCCGACGCGCCGGCGCCGGAGCTGCGCCGCTGGCTCCGGCGCGTGGGGCGCGGCTACGTGCGCGACCTCCTCCGCCTGTGCGCGGCCGCCGCCCGGGCGCGGGGCGAGGCGGGCCGCGCGCGGCTGGAGGAGCTGCTGGCGCTGGAGCGCAGGGTGCGGCGGGAGCTGGCCGGGAACCCGCCGCTGGAGGTGGGCGACCTGGCCGTGGGCGGCGAGGAGCTGCGCGCCCTCGGCATCGCCCCCGGCCCGCGCTACGGCGAGATCCTGCGCGCGCTGCTGGAGCGCGTGACGGACGATCCCTCGCTCAACACCCCCGAGCGGCTGGCGCCCCTCCTGCGCGCGCTCGCCGCCGGGGACGACGCGTAGACGCTAAGGAGACGGAGGATGGCGGAGCCGGAAGTGTGGCTGCGGGGGCCCGTCGAGGGCGTCGCTCCCCTGCTGATGCCCGCGGCGCACGCGCTGCTGGGGGCGGGGGAGGAGATCGAGCGCGCCGTGGCGGAGCTCTCGCCCGAGGAGCTGTGGGCGCGGCCGGCCGGCGCGGCGTCCGTGGGCTTCCACGTGCGGCACGCCGCGGGGAGCCTGGACCGGCTGCTCACCTATGCGCGCGGCGAGCAGCTCTCGGACGAGCAGCGCGCCGCCCTGGCGCGCGAGGGCGAGCCCGGCGACCCGCCGGCCGGCGCCGCGGAGCTGGTGCGGGGCCTGCGCGCGGCCCTCGACCGCGCCCTGGCGCAGATCCGGGCGACGCCGGAGGCCGAGCTGCTGGCCCCGCGCGAGGTGGGGCGCGCGCGGCTCCCCAGCAACCTCATCGGCCTGCTCTTCCACGCCGCCGAGCACACCCAGCGGCACAGCGGGCAGGTGATCACCACCGCGAAGCTCGTCAGAACCGGGCCGCGTCCAGCGGGCGCTGGCCGGGAAGGGGGAGGATGACGCCGGGGTTGAGGATTCCCGCCGGGTCGAACGCCTCCTTCACCGCGCGGAAGCACGCCACCAGCTCGGGTCCCCACACCGTTTCCAGCAGCGGCGCCCGCAGCCGGCCGTCGCCGTGCTCGCCCGCCAGGGTGCCGCCCAGCGCCGCCACCCCCTCGGCCACCTCTAGGGCCACCGCCTCGGCCTCGGCGCGCCAGCCGGGGCGGGAGACGTCCACCAGCGGGTTCACGTGCAGGTTGCCGTCGCCCGCGTGGCCGAAGATCACCGCCGGCAGCCCGTGCGCCGCCAGCACCCGGCGCAGCAGGCGGATGTAGTCGGCCAGGCGCTCCACCGGCACCACCCCGTCCTCGATGAACTGCATGGACACGCGCCCGCCCGCCAGCCGGGCGATGAGCGGGCTGGCCGCGTGCCGCGCGTGCCAGTAGCGCGCCTGCCGCTCCGGGTCCGTCGCCAGCGACACGTGGTCCGCCACTCCCGCCATCCGGTCCCGCACCTCCTCCAGCCGCGCCGCCACCTCCTCGGCGCTGCCGCCCTCCATCTCCACGAAGAGGATGGCCTCCAGCCCCGGGCGCAACGGGTAGCCGGGGTCCTCGCCGCCGGCGCGCACCAGGTCGATGAAGGTGCGGTCGACGATCTCGCAGGTGGCCGGCCGCAGCGCGAGGACCCGCTCCACGGCGGCGCCTGCGCGCTCCAGGTCGGTGAACTCCAGCAGCGCCAGCCCGCGCGCGGCGGGGAGCGGCGCCAGCGCCACCTCGGCGCCCACCACCAGCGCCAGCGTCCCCTCGCTCCCCACCAGCAGGTCCACCGCGTCGCCGCTCTCCAGGTATTCCTTCAGCGCGTAGCCGGAGGAGTTCTTCCGCACCCGCGGCCATCCTGCCAGCACCTCGGCGCGCCGGGGCTCCACCACGGCGTCGACGCGGGAGAGGAGCTCGCGCAGGCGCGGGTGCCCGGCGGGGATGCCGCGGCGGGCCTCCACCCGCGTGCCGTCCGCCAGCACCACGTCCAGCGCGCGCACCCAGGCGCGCGTGGCGCCGTGGAGCACCGTGTGCGCGCCCCCGGAGTTGTTGGCGATCATCCCCCCGAAAGTACAGACCTCGCCGCTGGAGGGGTCGACGGGAAAGTGCAGCCCGTGCGGGGCGGCCGCGGCGTTCAGCGCGTGCAGGGTGACGCCCGGCTCCACCCGCGCCGTGCGCGCGGCCGGGTCCACGGCGGGAGGCGCGCGGAAGTGGGTGCGCAGGTCCACCGCCACCCCGGGACCCACGTTCCCGCCCGGCATCCCCGTCCCCGCCGCGCG
>DASUNK010000761.1:0-2544 GCA_036277195.1 Longimicrobiaceae bacterium
CTTTCGCACTTTCGCACTTTCGCACTTTCGCACTTTCGCACTTATCCCGCCGCGGCCCGGCGGAAGCGCGCCACGCTGGCCCGCTCCGCATGCTCCAGGAACTGGGCCACCAGCCGCACCGTCCCCGCCGTGTCGCCGCCCGCGGGGGTGGTGCGCCGCACCGCCGCCTCCAGCTCGCGCGCCAGCAGGCCGAACTCGCGCCGCAGCCCCTCCTCCGTCCACCCGATGCGCGCCCGCTGCACCCCGTGCAGCTCCGCCACCACCCGCTGGATCTCGGAGCCGTCGCGCATCAGCCCGGCCAGGTCGCCCTCCTGCAGTCCCAGCTCCAGCAGGCACTGGGAGATGTCGGCCAGGAGCGAGGCGGAGTGGTCGACCAGGTCCGATTCGCTCAGCCCCGCCGCGGGGATGAGGGGATCCGCCCGCAGCGCCGCCACGAAGCCGTCCAGCACCGTGTCGATCTCGTCCAGCAGCCGGCGCCCCGCCACGGAGAGCCCCGCCGGGGGCGCGGCGCCGCCCCGGGTGTCGGCCAGCACCGTCTCGTCCAGCCCCGGTCCGCGCGACGCCTGCGCCGGGAGCCAGAGGGTGAAGGCGGAGCCCTTCCCCGGCGCGCTGGAGGCGGTGAGGTCGCCCCCCATCAGCCGGGCCAGGTGGCGGCTGATGGTGAGCCCCAGCCCGGTGCCGCCGCGGGTGCGGGTGTGCCCCCGCTCGGCCTGCACGAAGGGGTTGAACATGGCCTCGACGCGCCCGGGCGGGATGCCGATCCCCGTGTCCTCCACCCGCACGTACGTCCAGGGGCCGGGGCCGTGCAGCCGCGCGCCGGGCCCCGGGCGGTCCGCCGCGCCGCACTCCACCCGCACCCGCCCCCCGCGGTCGGTGAACTTCACCGCGTTGGAGAGGAGGTTCGCCAGGATCTGCCGCACCCGGTCCTCGTCGCCCACGTAGTAGGGGCCGCCCTCCGCGTCGGCGCACGGCTCGTCGACCACGATCCCGCGCGCGGCCGCCTGCGGCCCCACCAGCGCCAGCGCGGAGGAGACGGACTCCACCGCCGGGGTCCGCTCCAGCACCACCTCCAGCCGCCCCGCCTCCACCTTGGCCAGGTCGAGCACGTCCTCCACCAGCCCCAGCAGGTGGCGGCTGCTGGCCTGGATCCGCTCCAGGTACCCCTGCTGCGTCTCGTTCACCGGCCCGGCCACGCCGATCTCCATCAGCTCCGTGTAGCCGATGACGGCGTTGATGGGGGTGCGGATCTCGTGGCTCATGGTGGCCAGGAACTCGCTCTTGGCCCGGTTGGCGGCCTCGGCCTCGGCGCGGGCCGCCTGCGCCTCGGCGTAGAGCCCCGCGCGGCGCACCGCCTGCGCGCAGAGCCGCCCGAAGGCCAGCAGCATCTCCTGCTCCTCGGGCTCCAGCGCCCGCGCCTCGCCGAACGACATCCCCATCACCCCCACCACCCGCTGCTCCACCACCAGCGGCACCGAGACGGAGGCCACGAAGAGCGCGGGCTGCCCCGCGAGCGGGGGGAAGCGCCGGTCGCGCTCCTCCGGCGAGCCCAGCAGCACGGTGCGGCCGGTGCGCGCCGCCTCGGCCAGCGGGACCTCGGCGGAGAGGGGGATGCGCCGCCAGGGCGCCACCGCCGCCTCGGGGTAGCCGGCGTGCTCCACCACCTCCAGGTGGGCGCCGTCCTCCGCCAGCAGCGCCACCAGCCCGGCCTGCGCGCCCAGGGCGGCCATCCCCTGCTCCGTCACCGCGCGCGCCACCTCGGCGGGGGTGAGCGCGCCGGAGAGGGCGGCGGTGAGCGCCTGCAGCCGCTCGGCCCGCGCCCGGGCCGCCAGCACGGCGGCCTCGGCGCGCTGGCGGAGGACGGCCACCGCCACCCGGTCCGCCGCCGAGCGGAGGGCCTCCAGGGTGCGCTCCGGGAGCGGGTGGCGGGCGAAGAGGGCCAGCACCCCCACCAGCTCGTCGTCCGCCACCAGCGGGTAGCCGGCGAACGACACCATCCCCTCGCGGCGGGCCCAGTCGCGGTCGCTCACCCGCGGGTCGCTGGGGACGTCGTTGGTCAGGTGCGGCCGCCGCTCCTCGGCGATCAGGCCGATCTTGAGCGCCCCCACCGGCACGCGGCTGTGGGCGCCGTCCAGGTGGGTGTACATCCCGGCGCTGGCCCGCAGCACCAGCACGTCGGCCCCCGGCTCCAGCGTCCACACCCGCGCGAAGGCGGCGCCCAGGTGGTCCACCACCGCCTGCACGCAGCGCTGCAGCGCCTCGCCGAGCGGGCCCCCCGCGGTGAGCGCGGCCGAGACGGCGGCGTCGAGCGCGGCGTGGCGGGCCCGCTCCTCGGCGTCGGCGGCCAGCCGGCGCAGCTCCTGGTTGGCCGCCTCCAGCGCGGCGGCCTGCTCCTGGAGCTGCGCGGCCAGCGCGGCGGCCTGGGCGCCGTCGCGGGCCGGGTCGGAGGAAGGGACGGTGGTGTCTGGCGGCATCTCCCGGTGCTCTACGTGGACAGGCGGGCGGGAAGATGCAGGGCGGGGGCCAGCACCGCAAAACGAGCGGCGC
>DASUNK010000762.1:0-3951 GCA_036277195.1 Longimicrobiaceae bacterium
CCTGTAGCAGGGCGACGAAAAGCGGCGGGGCGAGGACCGTGGTCCTCGCCCCGCTTTCTCATTTCCAACCCGACCGGCTCAGTGCGAGCCGTGCGCCTCGGGGTGGTGGTAGGCGTCCAGCTCCTCCTTGAAGTTGCCGGCGCCCGGGCCGAAGCCCGTGCGGCCCACCCGGTCCGGAATCTCGATCACCGTCTCACCCACGTTGTTCGCGTAGTTGCTCTCGGCGAACATGTGGCAGAAGCCCTGCGCGTCCTTGGCCGGGCACACCTCGCCCTTCTTCTGCGCGAAGGGCGGGTTCGCCGTGATGCGGATCACGTAGCGGCCCGGACCCACCGTCTCGGCCGGGTCCGTCAGCAGGAAGAGCTGCCCGGGGAGCTGCTTGACGTACTCGTCGCCCCAGCCGGTGGAGATCCCCTGGTTGCCGTGGATGGTCAGGTTGCCGCAGTTGGCGTACACCCGGCTCTTCGGCGCCGACTCGTCGCTGCGGTGCGGCGTGGTGTCGAGCATGCAGAAGCCGCGCTTGCGCGACTGCACCGGCGAGCCGAACGACCCGTTGGCGTTCACCGGCAGCAGCTCATAGGTGGCGTAGTTGCGGAAGTGGAAGTGCGCGTGGCACGAGGCGAACTCGAAGAGGCCGTCCTGGTCCGAGAAGTCGCCGTCGCCGTTGGGGTCCATGTGCGCGAGCGGGTCGCCCACGAACAGGTCCGCGTTCCCCACGTTGTTGATCAGCACCGAGAAGCGCAGCGAGCGGTGCGTGCCGGTGGGGATGTTCCCCTCCTCCACGCTGCACTGCCCCTCGAAGAAGTCCTCCTCGCGCACCACCCACGAGGTCGCGACCTTGTTCTTGTCCACCACCAGGTCCGGCAGACCCACGAGGTCCGGCCCGCTCTTGGCGGCGAGCACCCCCTCGGGCGCGGCCACGCCCGGAACGTTCCCCACGTCGCACGCGGCGACGAAACCACCGGCGAGCACGGCGAGCGCCGCAACGGCAAACACTGGCTTCCTGCGCATCTGACCTCTCCACTTGGAGGGATTGATCGGGGGATGTGCCCCCGGGTTGGCCCGCCGGAGCCGGCGGGCGGTGAAGACGATACAGAATGGTGCAACCTGAACGAAGTGGTGCGCCGCCGGCCTCACCCGTGAACGCGCCACCCACTGGCGGAAAACGAACTTCGAAACGCAGCCCTTCGCGCACTCGCGCGCCGGCGCGAGCATAATCGCTCGCGCGGTCCTGCTGGTGTATCCCTTAATTCTACAGGATTTTAGGAGCTGCGAACGAAGGGGCTGGCTGTGGTTCCAAGGGGAGCGCCTGGCGGGCCGGGAGCCTCAAACGTTTCCTTCGCTCCGACCCGAAGAGTGCGTTGGGCGTCAATGATACAAGAGAGTGCGCCGGTCGCGCAAGGGGAGGATGGGCAACAATCGCTCCACTTCGTGGCGGGTACTCCACGGCTCGCTGGCACCCGCCGCCGTGCGTTCCTATATTGGACGGTGCCAATCCCTTTCTCCAGGCGGACGATCCCCGCGCCCGCCCTCTTCCCCCAGAAGCCACGCCCGGAGGTCCCCGTGTCTCGCTGGACCCGGCACGTCTTCCCCGCCCTGCTGCCCCTGCTCGCGCTCCCGCTCCTCGCCGGCCGGAGCCCCGCGCCCGCCCCGCCCGCGCCGGCGGGGACCATCGAGGGGCGCGTGACCCTGGGCGAGCGCCCGACGCGGCGGGTGGCCAGCCGCTACCCCGGCCAGGGCGGGGGCGCGGCGCACGTGATGGGCGCGGTGCCCGCGGTGGCCTACCTGGTGGGCCCCGTGGCGGGCGCCGGGAACCCCGCCCCCGCCGCGCGGCCGCGCCTCACCCAGCGCGACACCAGCTTCCGCCCGCCGGTGCTGGTGGTGCCGGTGGGGACCGCGGTGGAGTTCCCCAACGCCGACGCCTTCTTCCACAACGTCTTCTCCTACTCCGCCCCCAAGCGCTTCGACCTGGGCCGCTACCCGCGCGGCGAGAGCCGCACCGTGGTCTTCGACCGGCCGGGGATCGTCAAGGTGTACTGCGAGATCCACCAGTGGATGCGTGCCGCCGTGGTGGTGGTCGAGAACCCGTTCCACGCGCAGGTGGGCGCCGACGGGCGCTTCTCCATCGGCGGGGTGCCGCCGGGGCGCTACCGCCTGGCGGTGTGGGACTTCGACCGCGGGCAGCGGACGGTGGAGGTGGCCGTCCCCGCGAGCGGCGCCGTGCGCGTGGACGTGCGGCTCTGACGTGCGCCTGAGCTTTCTCGCCAAGCTCCTGCTGGCCCTGGTGGGCTCGGTCGGCCTGCTGCTGGCCGGCAGCCTGCTGGTGGTGCGCGGCGAGACGCAGCGGCAGGTGCGCGCCACCATCGCCGCCGCGGTGGAGCGCTCGCGCGAGTCCTTCGCCGCGGTGGAGGACGTGCGCCGCGACGCGCTGCGCAAGGCGAGCGAGCGCTTCACCACCGGCAACCGCTTCCCCGCGGCGGTGGAGGAGGCGCTGGCCACCGGCGAGACCGGCTTCCTGCTGGAGAACGCCCGCTACGACCTGGAGCTGGCCGGCAACCCGGCCGCGCTCACCGCCTTCACCGGCCTGGACGGCCGCCCGATCGCCGCGCTGCTCGACGCGGCGGTCCTCCCCCGCCCCGAGACCGCCGTCCCTGACACCCTCCCCTGGATGGCGCTGGAGAGCGAGGCGGGGGTGGCCTTCGGCTACCACCTGCTGGGCGGCCGCCTCTTCAGCGTGCAGGCGGCGGTGCTCGGCTTCTTCGACGTCCCCGTGGGCACGCTGGCGCTGGGGGTGCCGGTGGACCGCGGCGTCGCCGAGCAGCTGGTGAAGGGGATCCCCGGCGCGCAGGTGTGCTTCGTGGCGGGCGGGCGGTGCGTGGCCGCCACCCCCGCGGTGGCCGGGACGCTGGAGCGCGACATGGTGCGGATGGCCGGCGGCGGCCCGCCGGGACGCACCCGCTGGCGGGGGAGCCGGCTGGCGCTGATCGCCGAGCGCGTGCTGGGCGAGGCCGGGATGTCCACCGCCGAGGTGTGGCGGGTGACGGCCGTCCCGCTCGATGACGCGCTCCGCCCGCTGGAGAGCGTGCAGCGCACGCTGCTGTGGGTGGGCCTGGGCTCGATGGCCGTGGCCGTGCTGGTGGGCACCGTGCTCTCGCGCGGCTTCGCGCGCCCGGTGCGCCGGCTGGTGGAGGCCACCGAGCGCGTCTCGCGCGGCGACTACGCGGTGCGCGTCCCCGCTCCCAGCCGCGACGAGCTGGGCACGCTGGCCGCGGCGTTCAACGAGATGACGCACGGCCTGATGCTCAAGGAGCGCTACCGCGGCGTGCTCGACAAGGTGGTCTCGCGCAGCATCGCCGACGAGCTGCTCAAGGGCGAGATCACCCTGGGCGGCGAGACGCGCTCCGTCACCACCCTCTTCGCGGACGTGCGCGGCTTCACCACCCTCACTGAGGGGATGGACCCCGCGCGGGTGGTGGCGCTGCTCAACGAGTACGCCGAGGCGGCCGCCGCGGCGGTGGAGGACGAGGGCGGCGTGGTGGACAAGTACGTGGGCGACGAGGTGATGGCCGTCTTCGGCGCCCCGATCCGCGCGGACGACCACGCGCGGCGGGCGCTGCAGGCGGCGGTGCGCATCCGCGCGGCGGTGGCGGCGCTCAACGAAGGGCGCCGGGCGCGCGGCGAGCCCGAGCTGGGGGTGGGGATCGGGGTCAACACCGGCCCGGCGGTGGCGGGGAACATGGGCTCGCCGGGGCGGCTGAACTACACGGTGCTGGGCGAGTCGGTGAACGTGGCCTCGCGCCTCTGCGACGGCGCCGCCGGCGGCGAGATCGTGGCCACGCGCGCCACGCTCGAGGCGGCGGGCCCCGGGGTGGAGGCCGTCCCGCTGGGCGCGCGCACCCTGCGCGGCCTCCGCGCGCCGGTGGAGGTCTTCGCCGTGGCGGCGGTCCACGA
>DASUNK010000763.1:0-6544 GCA_036277195.1 Longimicrobiaceae bacterium
CCGTCCTCCGCCTGGCGCAGGAGGCCGCCGCCGCCACCGACGCGCTGCGCGGGGGGCAGGCGCTGGTCATCCCCACCCTCGACGCCGGCGCCCGCCAGCTCCTGCTGGAGCGCCACCTGGTGAGCCGCGAGCTGGTGGGGAACGGCGGCGCCCCCCACTCCGACACCGCCCTCCTCACCGGCCCCGCCGACGCGCTCAGCGTCATGGTCAACGAGGAGGACCACCTCCGGCTGCAGAATCTGGTGGGCGGCTTCCGCCTGCGCGAGGCGTGGCGCACCCTCGACCGGCTCGACGACGAGCTGGGGCAGCGCCTCCCCTACGCCTTCCACGGCGAGTTCGGCTACCTCACCTCCTGCCCCACCAACGTGGGGACCGGGCTGCGCGCCTCCGTGCTCATGCACCTCCCCGGGCTGGTGCTCACCCAGGAGATCGGCCGGGTGCTGCAGGGGATCGCCCAGGTGGGGCTCACCTTCCGCGGGCTCTACGGCGAGGGCTCCGAGGTGGTCGGCAACTTCTTCCAGATCTCCAACCAGACCACCCTGGGGAAGACCGAGGAGGACCTGGTGGACCACCTGCAGCGCATCGTGCAGCAGGTGGTGCAGTACGAGGCCCAGGCCCGCGCCGTCCTGCTGCGCGACGCCCCGGTCGAGATCGAGGACAAGGTGTGGCGCGCCTACGGGCAGCTGCGCCACGCCCGCTCCACCTCGTTCGAGGAGGTGATGAACCTGCTGAGCGGCGTGCGGCTGGGCGTGGGGCTGAAACTAATCCCCGGGCTCAGTGTATACGCGCTCAACCGGATCATGATCTTCAGCCAGGCCGCCCACCTGGACCGGATGGCCAACGGCGGCGCGGCCGAAGCGGACGCCGACGCCCGGCGCGCCCGGTACGTGCGCGGCATCCTCGCGGCCGAGCCGGCCGGCGGGGAGGCGGCGTGAACGGGGCTCCCGGATCACCTCCAAACGCATTCGATCGACCCCTGTGGTGGCTGGCGCGCGTCCTGCGTTCGCCGCATACTGACCCGGCAGCGGCAACGGCCGCCGAGCGCGCTCCAGCCCCGGACCGACGATGAACTACAATTTCACCGACCGCGTGCGGAAGGTGCTGGCGATGGCCCGCGAGGAAGCCATCCGCCTGCAGCACGACTACGTCGGCACCGAGCACATCCTCCTGGGCCTCATCCGCGAGGGCGAGGGGGTGGCCGCCGCCGTGCTGAACAACCTGGCCGTCGACCTGGAGCAGGTGCAGGAGAAGGTCGAGGAGTCGGTGCGGCGCGGGAAGGCCACCATCGCCCTGGGGGAGCTCCCCTACACCTCGCGCGCCAAGAAGGTGCTGGAGTTCGCCATGGCCGAGGCCCGCGAGCTCAACCACTCCTACGTGGGCACCGAGCACCTCCTGCTGGGGCTGCTGCGCGAGGAGAAGGGGATCGCCGCCGAGGTGCTGGGGCAGCTGGGGGTGAGCCTGGAGGACGCCCGCCGCGAGACGCTCAAGCTGCTGGGCTCCGAGCCCAACGCCTCGCCGCCGGTCTCCGCCGGCTCCGGGGTGGGCGGCGCCGCCGCGCCCAAGGGGGAGAAGAAGAGCAAGACCCCCGCGCTCGACCACTTCTGCCGCGACCTCACCGAGCTGGCCCGCCAGGGCGAGCTCGACCCCACCATCGGGCGGGCGGAGGAGATCGAGCGGGTGATGGAGATCCTCTCCCGGCGCAAGAAGAACAACCCCGTGCTCATCGGCGAGCCCGGGGTGGGGAAGACCGCCATCGTGGAGGGGCTGGCCCAGCTCATCGCCGACGGCAAGTGCCCCGACTCGCTGCGCGACTTCCGGGTGCTCTCGCTCGACATGGCGGCCGTCATCGCCGGCACCAAGTACCGCGGCCAGTTCGAGGAGCGGCTCAAGGCGGTGATGAACGAGATCAGCCAGAACAAGAACATCATCCTCTTCATCGACGAGCTGCACACCCTGGTGGGCGCCGGCGCGGCCGAGGGGGCCATCGACGCCTCCAACATGCTCAAGCCCGCGCTCGCCCGCGGCGAGCTCCAGTGCGTGGGCGCCAGCACCCTCAACGAGTACCGCAAGTACATCGAGAAGGACGGCGCCCTGGAGCGCCGCTTCCAGACCGTCGCGGTCGACCCGCCCTCGGTCGAGGAGGCGGTGGAGATCGTCAAGGGGCTGCGCTCGCACTACGAGGAGCACCACCGGGTGAAGATCCCGGACGTGGTGATCGAGCAGGCGGTGAAGCTCTCCGAGCGCTACATCACCGACCGCTTCCTCCCCGACAAGGCCATCGACGTCATCGACGAGGCCGGCGCCCGCGCGCGCCTGGCCACCCAGGTGCCGCCCCCCGAGGTGGCGGACCTCAAGCGCGACCTGGAGCAGCTGGCCCAGAAGAAGGACGAGGCCATCCGCGACCAGGACTTCGAGCGCGCCGCCGAGCTGCGCGACCACGAGCGCGACCTGCAGCGCCGCATCCAGGAGCGCGAGAAGGCGTGGGAGGAGGAGCGCCGCACCAACCGCCCCGAGCTGAGCGAGGAGGACGTGGCCTTCATCGTCTCGCGCTGGACCGGGATCCCGGTGACGCGGCTGAAGCAGGCCGAGACCGCGCGCCTGGTGAACATGGAGGAGGAGCTGCACAAGCGGGTGGTGGGGCAGGACCGGGCGATCCACGCCATCTCCCGCGCCATCCGCCGCTCGCGCGCGGGGCTCAAGGACCCGCGCCGCCCGATCGGCTCCTTCGTCTTCGCCGGCCCCACCGGGGTGGGGAAGACGGAGCTGGCGCGGGCGCTGGCCGAGTTCCTCTTCGCGGACCGCAACGCGCTCATCCGCGTGGACATGTCGGAGTACATGGAGAAGTTCTCCGTCTCGCGGCTCATCGGCGCCCCGCCGGGGTACGTGGGCTACGAGGACTCGGGGACGCTCACCAAGGCGGTGCGCCGCAAGCCGTACTCCGTGGTCCTGCTCGACGAGATCGAGAAGGCGCACCCGGACGTCTTCAACATCCTGCTGCAGGTGCTCGACGAGGGGCACCTCACGGACAACTACGGCCGGGTGATCGACTTCAAGAACACGGTGGTCATCATGACCTCCAACCTGGGCGCGCGCGACATCGGCAAGGGGAAGGGGCTCGGCTTCCACGTCCCCGGCGAGCAGTCCCAGTTCGAGCGGATGGAGGAGAAGATCAAGGAGGAGATCGACCGCACGTTCAACCCGGAGTTCATCAACCGGCTGGACGACACGATCATCTTCCACCCGCTCACCCGCGAGCAGATCGGGCTGATCATCCACAACCTGCTCGCCGACGTGGAGAACCGCCTCAAGGAGGAGGAGCTGACGCTCCGGCTGACCCCCGAGGCGGTGGACTTCATGATCGAGAACGGCTACGACGAGAAGTTCGGGGCGCGGCCGATCCGGCGCGCCATCCAGAAGTACCTGGAGGACCCGCTCTCGGAGAAGATCCTGAGCACGGAGTTCTCCCCCGGCGACGAGATCGAGGTGACCGTGGCGGAAGACCGCCAGGGGCTCGCCTTCCGGGCCCTGTCTCCCTCCAAGACGACCGCGACGTAAGCATGAGACCGGTGGTTACCTTCGTCCGGGGACGGGCCGCCGCGGCGGCCCTCCTCGCTTTCGCCCTCTGCGCCCTCCTCCCGGGCGCCGCCCGCGCGCAGGAGCAGGCCGCGGAGCCCGCGCCCAGCGTGGTGGTCGACTCGGTGGCGGTGCGCGGCAACGCCCGGGTGCGCACCCCGCAGATCGAGACCTGGGCCGGCATCCGCCCCGGCGCCGCCGTCACCGGGCTGCAGGTGCAGGCCGGCCTCCGGCGGCTGATGGCCACCGGGAACTTCGAGTCGGTGCAGATGCTCTTCCGCGAGCGGCAGCCCGGGCGCGGGGTGCTGGTGGTGGAGGTGGTGGAGCGCCCCTGGGTGGCCCAGATCGAGGTGCGCGGGCTGGAGAGCGCCAACCCCCGGCAGACGCGCGACTCGGTGGGGCTCCGGGAGGGCGCCCCGCTCGACCCGCAGGGGATCGAGGACTTCAAGCGCCTGGTGGCGGACCAGCTGGCCCGCCGCGGGGTGCAGCTGGTGGGGGTCGACACCTCGCTCACCCCGCTGGCGGACCCCTCGCTCGGCTACCGGCTGACGCTGACCGTGCGCGAGGGGAACCGGCTGGCCGTCTCGGACGTGGACTTCCGCGGCAACCAGGCGTTCTCGGACGAGGACCTGGTGGGGGCGATCCGGACCAAGCCGGAGGGCTTCCTCTGGTTCCGCTCCGGGCGCTTCGACCGCGAGGCCTTCCAGACCGACCTGCGCGAGAACCTCCCCACCTTCTACGGCTCGCACGGCTACATCGACTTCCGCGTCCTCTCCGACACCCTGCTGGTGGACCCGGAGACGGGGAAGGCGCGGCTGGTAGTGGAGGTGTCCGAGGGGCCGCAGTACCGGCTGGGCTCCTTCACCGTGAGCGGCAACTCGCGCTTCCCCACCGACGAGCTGGAGAGCCTCTTCACCACCCAGCGCCGCTCGGTGCTGGGGCTCCCGCTGGGCGGCGAGTCCGAGCGCGAGGCGGGCGAGGTGTTCGACCGCGCGGCGCTCGACGCCGCCACCACGCAGGTGGTGCAGCTCTACCACAACGAGGGGTACCTCTACGCGGACGTGGAGCCGTTCATCGAGCGCGTCCCCGCCGCGGAGCCCGGGCGCTCGCCCACGGTCAACGTCACCTGGGCCATCAGCGAGCGGCGGCCCTTCTACATCCGGCGCATCTCCTTCGAGGGGAACACCAACACCCACGAGTCGGTGATGCGCGACCGGCTCTGGCTCCTCCCCGGCGACGTCTACAACGAGGAGCGCCTCATCCAGAGCTACCAGGCGCTCTCCGGCCTCGGCTTCTTCGAGACGCCGATGCCCCACCCCGGCATCGAGCCGGACCCCGAGGCGGGCACGGTCGACATCACCTTCCACGTCACCGAGCGCAACACCGGGAACATCAGCTTCGGCACGGTGGTGGGCGGCGGCTACGGCGGGCGGGGCGGCGGCTTCTCCGGCTTCCTGGGCTACACCGAGCCGAACCTCTTCGGGCAGGGGAAGCAGGCCAACCTGCGGGCGGAGTACGGCCCCGGGCGGAGCACGCTGGAGGCCTCGTACACGGACCCGGCGCTCTTCGGCACCCGCAACTCCGGGAGCGTCTCCATCTTCCGCACCGGCGACCGCTTCATCCGCACCCGCAACGGGCGGCGGATCCGCACCGGCGCCTCGGTCCAGTTCGGCTTCCCGGTGCCGGGATTCACCCGCACCCGCGCCTTCGTCGGCTACTCGCTGGCGCGCACCGCCTTCGAGGCCATCGAGGACGACTGCGACGCGTCCGAGAACGTCTTCTGCCTCCCCGCCGCCACCGCCAGCACCCTCTCGGCCTCGCTGGTGCGCGACACCAAGAACCACCCGCTCTTCCCCACCGCGGGGACGCGGCAGTCCCTCTCGCTGGAGCAGACGGGCGGGCCGCTGGGCGGCGACGGCAACTTCCAGAAGCTGCTGACCCAGGCCGAGTGGTGGGTGCCGGTGGGGCGGCTGGGCTCCGGCCCGCGGCCGATCCGCTTCGCCTTCGGGCTGCAGGCGCGCGCCGGCTCGGTGTTCGGCGACGTGAGCGGCTTCCCGCTGGAGCGCTTCTTCGTGGGCGGGGTGCTGGTGGGCCAGCCGCTGCGCGGCTACCAGGAGTACACCATCGGCCCCCGCGGCTACGACCTGGGGTGCCAGAGCCTGACCTTCGACTGCCTGGGCGACGCCTTCGTCACCGTGACGGGCGAGTACGCCGTGCGCATCAGCGACATGCTCTCCGTCTCGGCGTTCATGGACGCCGGGAACGTGTACGGCAACGTGCGCGAGATCGACCCCACCCGGCTGTTCCGCGGCGCCGGGCTCGGGGTGACGCTGGTCACTCCCTTCCTGGGAGCGATCGGCATCGACGCGGCCTACGGTTTCGACCGGCCCGATCCGGGCTGGGAGCTGCACTTCAAGCTCGGAGCCGGGTTCTGACCCTCTAGCCAAGTTCGGGAGTTCCGTCGATGAAGCGAATTCTTTCCGCCGGCTTGCTGGCCGCCGTCCTGGCGCTCCTCGCCGGCGCGGCCCCCGCCGGGGCGCAGCAGCAGATGAAGGTCGGGTTCGTGAACACGCAGCTGATCCTGGCTCAGCTCCCCGGGGCCCAGGAGGCGCAGCAGACGCTGCAGCGCGAGCAGCAGGGGTACCGCACCCAGCTCGACTCGCTGGAGCAGCGGCTCCAGTCGCAGCAGGAGGAGCTGGAGCGGCAGGGCGCCACCCTCACCGAGGCGGCGCGGGCGCAGCGGCTGCAGGAGCTGCAGCAGCAGTTCGCCGCCTACCAGCAGCGGATGCAGCAGCTGCAGGCGACGGCGCAGCAGCGGCAGCAGCAGCTGCTGGAGCCGCTGATGCGGCGGGTGAGCGAGGCGATCGACGTGGTGCGCCGCGAGGGCGGGTTCAGCGTGATCGTGGACTCGCAGGCCAATTTCATCGTGGCGGTGGACCCGGCGCTCGACATCACCCAGCGGGTGGCGGAC
>DASUNK010000764.1:0-3201 GCA_036277195.1 Longimicrobiaceae bacterium
GCCTCCCCGTGGAGCCGGCGGCGGAGGGGCTCGACACGCCGATCCACCGCCGGCTGCTGTCGGCGATGGGATCTCGACACGCGGGACCCGCGGACTGTGCGGTCCTGCTGCGGCACCTGCTGCGGCGGGAGGAACTGCTGCAGGCCGGCGTGGAGCAACCGGTGCTGCTTTCCGGCGCGGAGCGTTGGCCCGCCCCCGGTGCCTGGCAGGCCTTCGGAGTGGTTTCCCGCGATTCCGGCGCCGGCGAGGTCCGCGTGCGCGCGGAGCCCTGGCGCCCCACCTGGCTTCCGCACGCGGACCGGCACCCGGTCGGGGAGCCCGCGTTCGCGGAGGAGGAGCGGCGGACTTTCGACTCGGTCACGGGTGATCCGTTCCTGGGGGAGATGGGACTCGACCGCTACCGTTGCGAGGCGCAGCGCGAGATGGTGCGCGCGGTCCTCACCTCGGAGCCTGGGGCCACGCTGCTCCTGAACCTGCCCACGGGGGCGGGAAAGAGCCTTTGCGCGCTGCTCCCGGCCCTGCTGATGTCGCGGACCGGGGGCGTCACGGTGGTCGTGGTGCCGACCACGGCGCTCGCGCTGGACCAGGAGAGCGCGATCGTGAAGTTCGTTGCCCACGCCACCGCGTATTCCGGTGGTAGCGGTGCCGACGGGGAAACGCGGCGGGCGGGGATCCGGCAGCGGATCGTGGACGGGACGCAGCGCGTGGTCTTCTGCTCGCCCGAAAGCGTCGTGGGTCCGCTGCGCGAGCCGCTGCGCAGGGCCGTGGAGCAGGGGTGGCTGCGGATGCTGGTGATCGACGAGGCGCACATCGTGGACGAGTGGGGGAGCGAGTTCCGCTCCGGATTCCAGGTGCTGGCCGGCGCGCGCCGCGACCTGCTGCGCGCGTGCGGCGGCCCCGCGTTCCGGACCGTGCTTATGACGGCCACGCTAACCGAGTCGTGCCTGGACACGTTGGAGGTTCTCTTCGGGCGGGACGGTACGTGGGAGGCGATCTCTGCAGTGCAACTCCGCCCGGAGCCCGAGCTCTGGGCCTCCTGGTGCGAGTCGGAGGAGGTCAAGGT
The DNA here is from genome assembly GCA_036277195.1 of Longimicrobiaceae bacterium. Classification (GTDB taxonomy): domain Bacteria; phylum Gemmatimonadota; class Gemmatimonadetes; order Longimicrobiales; family Longimicrobiaceae; genus Longimicrobium. The sequence continues at coordinate 1,064 of DASUNK010000764.1, forward strand.
CGCGCGGGTGATGGAGGCGCTGCACCACCTGCCGCGCCCCCTGATCCTCTACACCACGCGCGTGCAGGACGCCGAGGCTTGGCGAAGGCGTCTGCTGGCCGCGGGCTTTCACCGGACGGCCGCGGTCACCGGGACCACCCCGGCGGACGAGCGCGCTCGCGTGATCCGCCAGTGGCGCGCCGCCGAGTTAGACGTGATTTGCGCGACCTCAGCGTTCGGACTAGGGATGGACCAGGCCGACGTGCGCGCCGTGGTCCACGCCTGCGTCCCAGAAAGCGTAGACCGCTTCTACCAGGAGGTGGGACGCGCCGGGCGCGACGGGAGCGCGTGTGTATCGTTAGCCGTCTTCACCAACGCGGACTTGGGTGATGCGGAGCGGATGAGCCAGCACAAGCTGATCACCCTCGACAAGGGCCTCCCCCGCTGGCAGCGGATGTTTGATGGTGCGACACCACTCGGTGGGGGGCGGTACCGGCTGCCGGTGGACGTTTCGCCCGGCGTGGACCAGGAACGGCTTGACATGCTGGGCGAGCGTAACGAGGCCTGGAATGTCCGCACGCTTACGCTGATGGCCCGCGCTGGGCTGCTGGAGCTGGACGCGGAATCGGGCGCGGGAGACGCGGATCCCGCCGCGAACCCCGGTGGCACGCGCGTCGTACGCATCCTGGACGAGGACCACCGGAGCCGGGCGCGCTGGGAGCAGCGCATCCAACCGCTCCGGTACCGCTCGTACGCCATCGGCGGGGAAAGCGTGGGGCGCTTGCGCGATGTGCTCTTCGGCCGGCGGTGCGCCGCAGAGGTGTTCGCGGAGGCGTACACCCTGCGCCGCCGCAGTCCCGGGTCGCCCGGCGCGGCGGTGGCCCGCTGCTGCTCCGGGTGCCCGTTCTGCCGGGCCCGGGGGATACCCCCACTGCGGTCCGGGCTCCCCGTTCCTGCGCCACGCGCCGCCGTTCCCCGAATTACGGACGGAGATCTGGCACGCCTGTTCACCACCGGTGACGTGCTGGCGATCTTCGACGACGTGTGGGAGCGCTCCGGAACCGAGCGGCTCTACCGCTGGCTCCTTTCCTTGGGGGTGCGCGCCGTGGTGCTGCCGCCAGAGCTGCCACCGGCACGGCGCGTCCCGTTCGAACGCGTGTTGCGGGCGGCGGGCGAGGCAGCGTTCGTGTCGGACCGCTTCGTACGTCGCCACGCGCCGCGGGTGCCCACCCTCATCGTTCACGCGCCCGGGGCGGACGTTCCCGCGCACCACCTTCGGGACGGCGGGGCGGAGCCGTTTCCCCGCATCCTCTTTCTCCCCCTAGACGCTGCGGACCCTGAAAACCCAGAGCGGCGCCTGTGGGAGGTGATCTCCTGCCGCAAGTACCTGCTCGGCGAGTTTCTCGCCGCCCGGAGCCTATGAGCGTATTGAAGCAAGTTGCCGCGAGCCCCGGCCGCATCGTGGCCGTGTACCGTTACCTGTTGCAGGTCGATGGCCAGAGCGAGATGCGCGACCGCCTAGAAGCCGTGCTTTCGCCCACCCCGCTGCGTGGGGCCAAGAGCGACCTCGACATGGTGCACAAAGCTGTGAACGAGTGCGTCAAGATGGGACTGCTGGCGGAAGAGGGAGGTCGCGTCCGGCTGCATCCCGATCTTCCCCCCGCGGCCCGCGATCGGCATAACGGGTCGGCGCGCATCCCCGTCACTCTGACCGACCTCCTGCTGCGCGTCGACGGGGAAAACGAGGACTTCGCCCTGATCCTGGCGTGGTACCTGGACCAGGACGTTCGCTCCGCGCCCGGCGAGTGGGAGGCGTTCTCCCTGGCCGTGGACCGCCAAGTGGGCGGCGACCGGCTGGGGCTGACGAACAACGACAACCCCTACAACCAGTTCGACGACTGGGCCTGCTTCTTGGGCTTCGCCTGGCGGCAGGCGCACGGCAAGTCGTTCCGTCTTACGCCCGATCCCACGCAGTACCTGCGCTGGCGGCTCCCGGAGGTGTTCGGGCGCCCAGGGACCCGGCTGGCCGCCGCGCCCCTCGCCGACCGGCTGGCGCAGGTGTGCCCCGTCTTCGAAGGGGGCGGCTTCCGGCGCGAGGTGGACCGGCGGACGGGACGGCGCCGCGAGCGCGAGCTGTCATCCGTCACGGCGCACGCGTG
>DASUNK010000765.1:0-4843 GCA_036277195.1 Longimicrobiaceae bacterium
CTGGCTGATGGACGGCACCGCGTGGCGGGGGCGGCAGGTGGTGCTACCCACGGTACCCCGGGAGTGGGAGATCGTGGGGCTGATGGGGATCTCGATCACCGGCCCGGCGCCCACCGCGACTACCGGCGCAGCGACCAGCCCTACCGGCACGGGGCTCACGCTCAACGCGCAGGTGAACACCAGCGGCCTTCCCGCCATCGCCTGGTTCGAGTACCGCAAGGCGGGGGATCTCGACTTCACGTCCACGCCGCCGCGCAGCATGGACGGAACGTCGGTGACGGTCCCGCTGGAGAAGCGGGTGGAGGGGCTCGCGGCCAATCTGCCCTACACCTTTCGGGTCGTGATCGCCAACGCCGCTGCCATGGCCCGCGGCGCGGAGCAGTCGTTCACGCTGGTGCCGGCCGCTCCCCCCGCGGTGGAGACAGGGGACGCGCGGGACCTGGACCGGGACGGCATGACGCTGCCCGGTTCGGTCGACCCGAACGGCGCCGCGACGGAGGCCTGGTTCGAATGGGGGCTAAGCCCCACGCTCGCCTCCGCGGCGACCTCGCCCGTGCAGGACGTCGGGGCCGGTAACGTCCCGGTCGCGGTCTCCGTGCGGATCCCGGACACCACGTACTATCAGACCTACTACTACCGGCTGGTCGCCCGGAACTCGCAGGGCACCTCCCACGGCGCCATCCGCAGCGTGATGTACCAGCGGCCGCCCGCGCCTGCGGGGGTGCAAGGAGTCTTCATCAGGCCCGGGTACTCCATCCAGGTTACGTGGACCCCGGCGCCGACCGTTACCTATTACCATATCTTCAGCGATACAGGCGAAAAGCTGCTTGGTGCGCCGCCTTTCACCGACCGAAGCTTCGCCGTCGACCGGGCGCGAAGGGTAGATATGTTCGTGCAGGCGTGCAACGCGCTGGGCTGTGGAGGGGGAACCGTCATCTCGACCATGACCGAGGCGCTCCCGGCGCCGACGGAATTCACCGCCGCCTCGTCGGAAGGTGTGCGGCTGGCGTGGAAGGACAACTCGGAGGGTGAGATCTTCTTCGTCATCCAGAAGCGGATCGGCAGCGGGTTGTGGACCCACCTGGTCACCACCGCCCCCAACGACACCACCTACACTGACCGGCAGGTGCAGGCGGGCGTCACCTACGAGTACCGGATCACGGCCGCGATTCATGGGGAGCGCTTCTGGGGCGAGTCGTCCGTGCGGAACTCCGCGGCGGCCATGGCCACCGTGACCCACACCGGTCCGTGAGCCGGCCCGGCGGGCGGGCGGCGATGCGCGCGGCGGTATGCCGCTGCGCGCTCGCTTCTCGCGCGTCAGAGCCGTAAACACGCGGAGGACCCTTCCCGCGGACCCTCGGCACCCACGTAGGTGTAAGCGGCCCTGCCACTTCCACGTCGATCATCCGCTCGGGAAGCATCGCCTTGCAGCTCCGCGCTCTCCGCCTTCCGTCGCTCGTTCCGCTGGTGGCCATTTTGGCCGTCTCCGCGTGCGCCGACGAAGACGCCACGGCACCGGCCCTCGCGGACCCGGCCCAGCCGGTGGCGCCCGCGGCGGCCGTGAGCGCCGACCCGGTCCCCGGGCAGCCGGTGAGCCTCCTCTGGCAGCAGGTGCGCACCGGGCGCCGCATGCGCTGGAGGCTGAGCGCAAGCGGCGGCTACACCGGCAGCGCCACCGAGCTGCGGAACGTGCCGTCGCCGTACTCCATCGCCGCGGTGGCGGACTTCAACAAGGACGGTCACCCCGACCTGGCCTGGGAGAACCCCGTCACCGGCGGGCGTTCGATCTGGCGGATGCTCGGCGCCTACTGGCCCACCCACTCGTCGGTCCTCCCCACGCAGCCCACCGACTGGCGCATCGCCGCGGCCGCGGACTTCGACCGTGACGGCTTCGACGACCTCGTCTGGCAGAACCGCACCACGGGAGAGCGGAAGATCTGGTTCATGAACGGCGCGGCCTGGGACGGGCGTCAGGCCGTGCTTCCGATCGTGCCGACCTACTGGGACATCGCCGGCGCGGGGGACTTCGACCGCGACGGCTCGCCCGACCTCGTCTGGCAGAACACCGGCTCGGGCGAGCGGGTGATCTGGCTGATGGACGGCCCCGAGTGGCGCTGGCGGCAGGCGGTCGTCCGCACCGTCGGGACCTACTGGGACATCGCCGCGGTCGGCGACGTGGACGGCGACGGCGGGCCCGACCTGGTCTGGCAGCACAAGGTCAACGGCGAGCGGGTGATCTGGCTGATGGACGGCACGGCGTGGCGGGGGCGGCAGGTGATCCTCCCCACGGTGCCGCCGGAGTGGGAGATCGTGGGGCTGATGGGGATCTCGGTCGTCGGCCCCGCGCCCACGGCCACCACCGGTGCCGCCACCAGCCCCACGGGGACGGCGGTCACTCTGAACGCGCAGGTGAACACCAACGGCCTTCCCGCCATCGCCTGGTTCGAGTACCGGAAGGTGGGGGATCCCGAGTTCACGCCGACGCCGCCGCGCACCCTGGACGGGGTGAACGCGACGGTCTCGGTCGGCGAGCGGGTGGAGGGGCTCACGCCCAACGTGCCCTACCAGTACCGGGTCGTGTCCACCAACGCCGCCGCCACGTCGCGCGGCGCGGAGCAGACCTTCACGCTGGTGCTGGCGGCGCCCGAGGTGGTGACGGGCGAGGCGAAGGACCTGGGCAACCCCAGCAACGGGATGACGCTGCAGGGCACGGCCGATCCGAACGGCGCCGCGACCACGGCGTGGTTCGAGTGGGGGACCAGCTCCACCCTCGCCGGCGCGTCGAGCACGCCGGTGCAGAGCATCGGGGCCGGCACCACGCCGGTCGCGGTCTCGGCGCGGGTCACCTCGCTCACGCTGGGGCAGGTCTACTACTACCGGCTGGTCGCGCAGAACGCGCAAGGCACCACCCAGGGCGTCATCCGCAGTGTGTTTTACGGTCCGCCGTCGGCGCTCGTTTATCTGTCCGGGGTCTTCGTCAAGCCCGGGTACTACGTCCAGGTGACCTGGAACACGTCGCCGCACGCCACCTCCTACCAGATCTTCCGCGGCGGGCAGTTCATCCACCAGGTGAGCCAGCCGCCCTTCAACGACCGGAGCTTCCGCGTCGACATCGCGACGACGACGACGAACGAAGTGCGTGCGTGCAACCACCTCGGCTGCTCGGCGGGGGTGAGCGTCACCACCGCCACCGAGGCGCTCCCGGCGCCCACGGAGTTCACCGCCACCCCGTCGCCGCAGGGCGTGGCGCTGGCGTGGCAGGACAACTCGGTGGGCGAAGGCACGTTCGTCGTCCAGAAGCGGGTCGGCACGGGGCCGTGGGCGCACGTGTTCACCACCGCCCCCAACGCCGAGAGCGGCACCGACACGCAGGTGACGGCGGGTACCACCTACGAGTACCGGGTGACGGCCGCCGTCCACGGTGAGCACTTCCCGGGGAATTCGTTCCTGCGGCACTCCGCGCCGGCGTTCGCCACCGCGACCCCGTACACCGGCTCCGGCGGGTGAGGCGGGCTTTTTCCTAAGCTCTTCCCTCCCTTCCACTTGGCACGGCGCCCGGGCGCCGGGGTGTGACCCACCCCGGCGCCCGGGCGTCTATGCGGCAACCAGGCGTTCCCGTTCCGGGACCGCCGCACCGTGCCACGGAGGGATCGGGAATGCTGGTCGACCGCAGGACGCTGTTTCTCCCCCTCGCCGTCTGCTCGCTCGCCCTGGCGGCCTGCGACGGCTCCACCAACACCGAATCCGCCAGCCTCACCATCCGCCTGACCGACGCGCCGGGCGACCTGGAAGAGGCGTGGGTGAAGATCGAGCGCATCTACCTGCAGGGCACCTCGACCGCCGACAGCCTCTCGGGGCGGCAGGACCTGCTCACCACTCCCACGGGGTACGTCGACCTGCTTACCCTGGCCGACCAGACGGTGCAGCTGGTGGGCGGCGCCACCGTCCCGGCCGGCACCTACTCGCAGCTGCGCTTCGTGGTGTGCGACGCGTGGGTCCGCACCGCCGCCGGCGACGTGTACGCGACGCAGAGCGCCGAGCTCCCGGCCGGCGTCACCGCCGACGGGCAGCTGCGCATCCCCAGCGGCTGCCAGAGCGGGATCAAGGTGAAGCTCCCCGGCGGCGGGCTGCGGCTGGAGGAGGGCGCCAGCATCATGGTGGTGGACTTCGACGTCAGCCAGAGCTTCGGGCACCAGGCCGGCAACTCGGGGGCGTGGGTGATGCACCCCGTGCTGCTGGCCACCGAGGTGGCCGTGGGCGGCGGGATCTCGGGGCGGGTCTCGGTGGCGCAGGGCGTCACCCTCCCCAGCTGCGGCGGCTCGCCGGTGGCCGTGACGCACTTCGTGCCGCGGGCCACCGCGGGCGACGCCACCGTGTCCGGCACGGTGAAGGCGGACAGCAGCTACGGCATCTCGCCGGTGGCGCCCGGGACGTACACCCTGGGCTACGCCGCCGCGCTCAGCTTCACCAACGGCGACTCGCTGACCTTCGCCGCCACCCCCGCGCCGGCCTCGGTGACGGTGGCGTCGGGCGGCACCGCCACGGCCGACTACAGCATCACCGCCGCCACCTGCAAGGCCGCTCCCTGAGCGGACCCGAGGGAGGCGCGCGGATCGGAAGCGGCAGCCGGGCTCCCCGGCTGCCGCTTTCGCCTGCCCACTCTCGCACTTTCGCACTTTCGCACTTTCGCACTCTTCCGTTTCCCGGAGATTGTTTACGGCCCTGCGGTGTGCTAGCTTGGGCCGACCCATCCCCCAGTCCTCCTTTCCGCCCCGCATGGATCTCCGGGAGCCCGTCATCCTCGTCCACGAGAGCAGCGGCCCGGCCGCCGCCCTGCGCGCGC